>CALJZV010000526.1 GCA_937983475.1 uncultured Verrucomicrobiales bacterium | reverse complement strand
GTCGGCCTTGGGCAACGGCACGGCGACAAGCCTCTCGACTATGTAGTTGCGGGTTTCGCCGGCGGCCGGTTGCTCCCAAAGGGCGCGCCCATTCAAGGCGGATCCGTCCTTGGGCAACTGCTGCAACGCGGCGTTCAGCGCGCTGGCATTTGACGAGGGAACCTTCTCCGAACCGATGGTCAGCGTGGCGCGCACCGAGCCGCTTCCGGGAACGCACAATTCCTCGCACTCCAGCCAGGAAACGGCGGCCTTGATTTCCACAACGCCCGGCTGAAGGGTTTTGGCTAATTGAAAGGGAACGATCAGGACCGCCTCATCGTGATAGACATAGGTCACAAGGCCGGCGAAGTCGTATTTTTCGGGCACCGGCCACTGGATTGGCCCTGCGGTGATGCCCTCGGGAAGCTGCCATTCAATCTCCGTGGGCCCGCCCGATTCTCCCGCATTGCGCCAATAGGTGTGCCACTTGGGGGCCATTTTCAGGCGAACCCCGGCCAAGACCGTGTCGCCCGGACGCGCCGCCGCAGACTCCAGCCATAGGACTGGGACGGTCTTGGGCGCTGCCATCGCAGTGGACGCCAGAGCCCAAATGACTATAACTATCAGCCAACAATGTCGTCGCATGTGTGTTAGATGCCTGAAGCGGCAAAAAATTTGAAAACAATTCAGCACGCGGAATTTGAATGGTTGCCGACGGGCGATGAGGCCCTGGAGGAAATGCTCCGGGCCATTCGCGGCGCACGCGTCTCCATTCGCCTGGAAATGTACATCTTCCATCCGGGCGCGACAGCGGAATCTTTCCGCCAGGCGCTGGTGGAGGCTGCCCGGAGCGGCGTGAAGGTTCAGGTGCTGCTGGACGCGCTGGGCTCGGTGGATTTGCCTGAAAGTTTCTGGGATGAACTCAAGGCCAGCGGCGGCGAATTCCGGTGGTTCAATCCCTTGAGCCTGCACCGCATTGGCGTGCGCGATCACCGGAAGATTCTGATCTGCGACGAGAAGATGGCGTTCATCGGCGGCTACAACATTGCCGACGAATATGCCGGCGACGGCGTTTCCCGCGGTTGGCGCGACCTGGGGCTCAAGCTGCGCGGGCCGCTGGTCAGCGCGTTGTCCCAGGCATTCGACGACATGTTCCAGATTGCCGATTTCCAGCACAAGCGGTTCGCGCGCCTGCGCAAATCCACACGGCAAAAAACCGTCTGGGCACCCAACGCCCACCTGCTCTTGAGCGCGCCGGGACGCCAGAGAAGCCCCCTCAAGCACGCGCTGGTGACCGACTTCTCCAAAGCCAAAAAAATCCAGATCATGGCCGCTTATTTTCTGCCCACCTGGCGGCTGAGGCGCCTGCTGATGCGCGTGGCGCGGCGCGGCGGCAAGGTGCAAATCATCCTGCCGGCCAAAAGCGACGTGCCGCTGATGCAACTGGCCAGCCGCAGCCTCTACCGGCGCCTGCTCCGGGCCGGGGTGGAAATCTACGAGTACGAACCGCAGATTCTCCACGCCAAGCTGATCGTGGTGGACGACAAAATCGCCTATGCCGGTTCGGCCAACCTCGACATTCGCAGCCTGCACCTGAACTACGAACTGCTGGCCCGCATTGAGGACCGCAAATTGGCCCAACAGGCCGCCGAATTATTCAAGGCCGACCTGGTTCGCAGCAGGAGGATCTATTACGAGCAATGGGTTCGCGAGCGCCATTTCTGGTCCCGCCTCAAAAGCCGCCTGGCCTACTGGATTTTCGTCCGGCTGGATCCCTACCTCGTCAGCCGGCAGTTGCGCAGGCTGCGCTGAACATCGCACCTTGCCGCAGATTGCTCCGACCGGGAGGGCACTTGCCGCACCGCTGCATGGCTGCGCTTTGCATTCGGTATTCATCGGCAAAATGGCGGTCCATGGAATGTCGCCTTGCGTGCGGGGAGACACCTTTGATAGCGTCCGCGGCGCGCCAGGTTTGGAGAAGCCGTTTGCAGTCTTTGGAGCTGTGCGGCAGAATGCGGGGCGCACCTTGCCGGTGTGGCGAAATGGCAGACGCACAGGACTTAAAATCCTGGGACCCTAAAAAGTCGTGTCGGTTCGAGTCCGACCACCGGCACCAATTTGTTTCTTCGACTGAATCAACAGCAACGGGATGAAAAGCCTCGTCCAGGACATCACCACGCATCCGCTGGTTCCCGGCGGCGTGCTGGCGTCCGTCATTGGCGAGCCCGATCTTCGCAAGGCCCATCCTCTCGACGCCGCGGACCTGCTCCGCTTCAATCACGCCAACACCGCTGAAATCGCCGGCCACTTCCAGAATCTCGGCCTGCTCGACGCCGGCCAGGGATCCCAACTGATCGCTGTGGACACCGATTACGTGAAAGCCTTTCGCGCCATCGAATCCAGCGCCACCGAAATCGCCGAGGTCGTCGAATGCGAACTTAACGCGCTGATTCAACTGGCGCGCGCCCTTGCCGGCGGACGTCTGCTCGTCGAATACCTCGAAATTCTCACGCCGCCCCGCCTCTCCTACGAGAAAAACGCCGAGGGCACCGTCGATTTGTTGGAGGCGATCTTCGACGCCTTTCGCAGAATCACCGGCGGCGCCTGGTCGGAATTCTTTCCGCGCAATGACTTCGATCTGCTCGCCGATGCTTCGGCGGAATTCTGGCTGGCCTGCCTGCACAGCCGCAACCCGGCCGACATGGCCAATGAATTTGTCGGCATTTTTCGCCGCCCTTTCAAGGAACGCCTCCGCGCCCTCAACGCCAATCACCGCCCGGACCGGCGGTTGCAGGTCAAGGACGCCATCACCGACTACGTGGACAACGCGCGGGATAAATTCCTCAAGCTCCACGACGCGGTGGAAAAACAGGCCAGCGTGGGACTCGACACCGCCTTCCAGGAAATGGTCCGCGTCGCGGCGAAGCTCGAATTGCCGCCCATCGTGGTCACATTTTTTCAGCACCTGCTCGAGGAGGTTTGCAACGCGTTCTCCCACTTCGACGGCGCCGTGTCCTCCCGCGAAAACCGTTTCGTGCAATATCTGGTCGCCCAGATCGGCGCCATCGAGGAGGAGCATCGCCGCGCGGTGGCGGCCAGCTCCGGACAGGGCCGCGAACAACTCGACGACGTGCTCAAGGAGCTGGACGATCTGGTCGGTTTATTTGCCGCCAAGGAAAAGGTCCGCCAGACCGCCAACTTCGCGAAGATCCAGCAGTTGCGCCGCGCGCAGGGCCTGCCGGTCATTCCCACCAGCTACCATTCCGTTTACACCGGCAATCCCGGCACCGGCAAAACCACCGTCGCGCGGTTGATGGGCCGGATCTTCAAGGCGCTGGGCGTGCTCAAGAAAGGGCACGTCATCGAATGCGACCGCTCCGGACTGGTCGCCGAATTTGTCGGCCAGACCGCGCCCAAGACCAACCGCGTCATTGACTCGGCGCTCGATGGCATCCTGTTCATTGACGAAGCCTACAGCCTGGTGAAGGACCGCAAGGATTTCGGCCATGAGGCGATTGAAACGCTCCTCAAGCGCATGGAGGACAATCGCGACCGGCTCATCGTGATCGTCGCGGGCTACCCGGAGGAGATGCGGCGCTTCGTCGATTCCAATCCCGGACTGCACTCGCGCTTCACGCGCTTCATCGAGTTTCCCGATTATTCGCCGCTGGAACTCTGCCAAATCTTCGGCGCCATGTGCCGGCGCCACGGCCTCGCGCTATCGCCCGACCTGAAGGAACGGGTGATGCATCACTTTCATTTTCTGCACAGTCAGCGCACCGAAAACTTCGGCAACGCCCGACTGGTCCGCAACACCTTCGAGGCAACCATCACCGCGCAGGCCACGCGGCTGGCGGGACTCGCCCTTGTGGACACTGCGGCGCTCGGGACTCTGGAAGCCGCCGACCTGAAGACGCCCGCCGACGCCGCGCGGCGGGATTATCTGGCTGCGGGCCGTGGATACCTCATCCGCTGCCCGCATTGCGCCGAAAACTACTCGTGGAGCAAGGACCTGAACCTGCGCGAGGCCGCGTGCGGCAAGTGCGGCCGGCACTACGACGCGGAATTCGGCGACCTGGAACCGCAAACCTGACAGGCCATTCAAAAACTGGTTCCCGCAGAAGCCGAGGCAACGAGTCTCAAATTTCCTCAAAAGTCAGAGTCTCGCTTCTTCGGATTCTGCTTAAAAAAGAAATCTTAATTTATATTTGACGCATGGTGAAAAACGCTATTTTCTCTCCCGCGCACAGCCCGAAAGTCACGCCGCAACTCGCGTCGCCACACCGAAAAAGGCTCCCCAGCGAGACGGTGGACCAACTCGGCGCTGGGAGATGGCAAAGATG
>CALJZV010000525.1 GCA_937983475.1 uncultured Verrucomicrobiales bacterium | reverse complement strand
TTCTTGCATTGGTTTTTCCCCCCTTTGGTGACGTCGGAATGGTGATCCCAAGCCTCGTGGAAAAGCTGCACAAAACGCACGCCTCTCTCGATGAGCCGGCGAGCCAGCAGGCAATTGTTGGCATCAGAAGCCTTGCCGGGCTCAGCGCCGTACATCTCCAGCGTTTCCTTGGATTCCTTGGATAAATCCACCAACTCGGGCGCGCTCATCTGCATCCGGTAAGCCATTTCAAAGGAATTGATCCGGGTGGCAATTTCCGGGTCGCCAGTGGCGTCCAGATGATGCTCATTGAGCCGCTTGAGGGAGTCCAGCGAACGGCGCTGCATCTCGCGCGTGATGCCCGCGGGATTGGAGAGCGACAGGATTGGATCGCCCTCGCGGCGGAAGGGCACGCCCTGGTACACCGTCGGCAGAAAGCCGCAGCCGAAGGTGGAATTGCCACCGCTCAAGCCGCCCGCCGAACTGAGCACGACAAAACCGGGCAGATTCTGCGATTCGCTGCCCAGACCATACGTCACCCACGCGCCCATGCTCGGGCGGCCAAACTGCGACGCGCCAGTGTTCATGAAAATCTGCGCCGGGGCGTGGTTGAAGGCGTCGGTCGTCATGGACTTGACGATGGCGATGTCGTCCACCACCTCGGCCAAATGTGGCAGCGCCTCGGAAAGCCACGCGCCGCTCTGGCCGTGTTGCTTGAACTGAAATTTCGAGGCGAACAGCTCCGCGTCAGGCCGGATGAAGGCGTATTTCTGCCCCTTGACCACCTCGGACGGGACCGGTTTGCCGTCGTATTTGGCCAGAGTCGGCTTGTAGTCAAATAAATCCAATTGGCTGGGCGCGCCGGCCTGGAACATGTAAATCACGCGCTTGGCCTTCGGCGCGAAGTGGGGAGCCTTGGGCGTGAGCGGATCCACGATTTTGGGACGGCGTCCGGCTGCGAAAAGCGATTCATTCAACAGCGATGCAAGGCCAATGGACCCCAGGCCGACGCCGCATTGCTTGCAGAACAAGCGCCGGGTGATCGCCCGGCGCGCCTCGTTTCCAATGTCCTTGTGGTAGTTCAGCGCTCATTCCTGGGTGATGGTTTCGTCGAGATTCAAAAGCACGCGGGACACCATCGTCCACGCGGCGACTTTGTGAATGTTCACGTCCTCGGGCAGTTTTTTGGGATCCGCCAGGGCAACGGTGATGGCCTTGTCGGTGCGCTCCTCGAAGTAGCGTTCCTGATCGGCCAGCAGACCCAACATTTCCTTCAATTCGACCTTGTCCGGGTAACGCCCGGTGCAAAGGCGAAACGCGTATGCGGCCTTCGACATGTTATCCGCGCCGCCCTCCTTGAACACCCGCAGCGCCATTGCCTGGGCGCATTCATGGAACACCGTGTCGTTGAGTGTTGTCAGGGCCTGCAACGGCGTGTTGGAACGAACCCGCCGCACGCATGCGGCATCGGCATTGGGCGCGTCACAGGCCGTCATGGACGGATACGGCACGTTGCGCTTCCAGAAGATGTACATGCCGCGCCGATAACGGTCCTCCCCTTCGCTTTCGGGCCATTTGGGCCGGCCGTAGGCGTAGGCAAGAACGCCCTCGGGAATCGGCGGATAAATGCTCGGCCCGCCAATCTTCTCGCTGAGCAGGCCGCTGACCCTGAGGCCGATGTCGCGAATGATTTCCGCCTCGACGCGGAACCGCGGACCGCGTGCCCGCAGCAAATTATACGGGTACAATTCGAGCAATTTCGGGGACACACTTGCCGATGGCCGGTAAGTGGCCGATTGCACAATGAGCCGGTGCATTGCCTTCAGACTCCAATCCCGGTCCATGAACTCGCACGCCAGCCAGTCGAGCAGTTGGGGATGCGATGGCGGCTCGCAACGCGTGCCGAAATCCTCCGGCGTCGCGACCAGTCCCTGGCCAAAATAAGCCTGCCAGATGCGATTAGCCATGACGCGGGCGGCGAGCGGGTTTTGCCTGTCCACAAGCCATTTGGCCAGGGTCAGGCGCGTGGGATTTTGCGTCGCGGGCAGCGGATGCAAAATGGCGGGCGTAGCGGGAAACACCAACTCGGTCGGCTTCTGGAAGTCGCCGCGCTTGAAGATGCGGGTTTCTCGAGGCTCCTCCCGCCTGGCAAGAACCAGGGTTTTTGGAGGCATCGGCCATTTCTTCTGCTCTTCGTCTATTTTCTTGTTGGTTTCCTCGAAACGCGCGTCGGTTTTTCGGTAAACGCTGAACAATTGCCGCTGCTGGGCCTTGGTCCGTTTTTCCTGCGGCATGGCCAGAACCTGCCGCTCCTCGCGGGTCAACGGGTCGGCCTGTAGATTCTTTTCGCCGGTGATGACCGACAGTCGAAACCGCCCCAGCGCGTGTTCGCCGCCGAAAAGCTGCTTGATGTTGAAGGTCAGCACGGTGCCACCCTCGAATCCGACTGGCTGCACCGCCTCAAACACTGCGCGGCGCTCGCGATTGCGCCGTCCAGGCAGGTCCTCCCCGGCCCAGCCGATCTTGTTGGTCAGGTTGCCGTCAATGGCCGCCGAAACCGGGAAACCGGGTTGCGAAAAATCCGCCGTCGCATTGGTCAGCGCCACGGCATTAGTGATGAAAGGCTCCTTCACCGACGCGGCCTCGACCATGAACTCGGTCACCACGAAGTTGCCGTTGTCCGCGCGGCCCGGGCCATAGCCTGGAAGGTTCGGATCGGGAATCGCCTCCAGCCGGAACCCGGTAATGTTGGTCAGCGTCGTTTTGCAGGTGACGGAGTAACCGGAGTTGGGCGGATTGGACCCCAGCGCGAGCAGGGAATGGTCTTTTTGCTTGAGGAACTTGGTTCCCACCGAGCCGAAATAAGAAACCGGTTCCAGCACTGTCCAATTGTAGTCAACCTCTCGCATCCGCGCTTCCCAGGCGTTCATTTTCTCTGGAAGATCCGCCTGCTTCGCCAGCAGTTCGTCCTCCATTTTGGCGATGGCCTTTTGGATGCGCTCGCGCTGCTTGAGATGGTCCTCATTGGGCACTTCCAATTCCGGCTCGTCGTCACTGTTGATGAAGGCGAACAACTGGTAATACTCCTTGTGGCTGATGGGATCGTATTTGTGATTGTGGCACTGCGCGCAGGCGACGGTCAGCCCGAGAAAGGTTTTCCCGATGGCATCCATGCGGTCCACCAACCCTTCGATGCGAAACTGCTCGGGATCAATCCCGCCCTCCTCGTTGAGCATCGAGTTGCGCAAAAAGCCCGTCGCCACGCGCGTCTCGGTGGTCGCCTTGGGCAGCAAATCCCCGGCAATCTGCTGGATGGTGAACTGGTCGTAGGGCAGGTCGCGGTTGACGGCGTTGATCACCC
>CALJZV010000524.1 GCA_937983475.1 uncultured Verrucomicrobiales bacterium | reverse complement strand
GCGCCCGACAGCGCCAAGCTGCGCTCCATCTTTGGGAAGTCGCCCCAAAGCCGGTTCTGGAACGACCCGGCCATGAAGCCATTTCGCGAGCACTTTCAGAAGCAATTCACCACCGAGGTGCTTGAGACGCTGGAAAAGGAACTGGGCATCAAGTTTGCCGATTACGAGGGCATGGCCCAGGGCCAGTTCACCTTCGCCCTGCTGCTCGACGGTTGGAAGGGTGAGGACGACAAGAATCTGGGAAAACTGCTGCTCATTGACAGCCGCGAGAAGAGCGAATCACTCAAGACCAACCTCGCAAATCTCCGGAAAAAATGGGCCGACGCCGGCAAGGAAATCAAAACCGACAAGATCCACGGGGTGGAATTCTCCACGCTGGTCACCAGCGAAAAGGACATGGACACAGCCTTCAAAAAGGTGTTTCCCGGCTCCAAGGACAAGGAGGACGACGAACCCGCGCCTTCGGAGAAGGTGGAATTTATCGTCGGCCAATCCGGCTCACTGTTGATCGTGGGCAACTCGACCCGGGTTATTGAAAAAATTCTCATCAAGCAATCCGGTGGCCTGGTGCCGGTGCTCGCCGACGAACCGGCGTATGAGGCCAACCACAACGCCCTTTTCCGCGACGCGCACCTGTTCGCCTGGCTGAACATCCGTCCGCTGATGGACGCCATCAAGGCCTCCTCAAAAGATGACGAGCCGCAGAATCCATTTGCGCCCAAGCCCGAAGCCATCATGTCTGCGCTGGGGCTTGACGGGCTCAAGAGCGCAGCATTCAGCTACACGCACGCGCCGGAGGGCGGCCAGGTCAAATTTTTCATCGGCGCGCCTGAGTCCTCCCGCAAAGGCATTATGAAACTGCTTGCGACCGAGGCGAAGGATTCTGCCCCGCCCGCGTTTGTGCCGGCGGATGCGGTGAAATTCAGCCGCTGGCGCCTGAATCTTTCCAAGGCGTTCACCAGCCTGGAAACCATGCTTGGCGAGATCACCCCTGCGGCCAGCGGCGCCTTCAAGCTGATCTTCGAATCGGCCGGCAAGGACCAGGATCCCAACTATGATCTGCGCAAGGAACTGATCGCCAACCTGGGCGATGACATTGTCAGTTACCAGAAAGCGCCTCGGGGCAGCACGCTGGCCGAATTAAGCTCGCCGCCGTCCCTGACGCTGATCTCCTCGCCCGCGCCAGAGAAGCTGGCTGCGGCCTTGAAAATAGCCATGTCCTCGTTTGGGCAGGCTGGTCCTGACGGTTTGAAGGACCGCGAATTTCTTGGGCGCAAGATTTATTCGATGCCGTTGCCGGCGGCGCAGGTGCCCGGCCAGCCCAAGCAGAAGCCCAAGAGTTTTCATTTTGCCGCAAGCGGGGGATACATTGGCCTGACCACCGATGAAGCCATGCTGGAGGAATACATCCGCAGCAGCGAATCCTCCGGCAAATCGCTGGCCGAGACAGCCGGCCTGTCCGCCGCCGCCCAGAAAATCGGCGGCTTTTCCACCGGCATGTTTGCCTACGAGAATCAGGCCGAGGGGCTGCGCGCCTTGTTTGAAATGCTGAAGAAAAACGGCGGCGACATGGCGCAACTGTTCGGCGCAAGCACCTTGAGCGCGCCCGGCGTGGAGAATCCGGCCGACAAGTTCAAAGCCTTCGCGGATTTCTCCCTGTTGCCGGCCTTTGACAGTGTGGCGAAGTATTTTTATTTCACCACCTACACCGGCGGGTTTGACGCCGACGGTTTTACCGTTCGCATCTTCACCCCCACGCCGCCCGGGCTGGGGCAATAAAGTAGGTCAGGCGTCCCGCATGACAGGGCGACGAGGGAAGTAAGGCTGTGGTGTTGCGAATCTATGCCCGGTTTACTGTTATCGGCAATGCTGTGCGGCGCGATTCCTCTCCTTTTGGGGACGTCGGTTTATTTTGCTTGGCGCCTGACCCAGTGGGACTGGTTGATTGATGCAGGACTGATCATCATTTATGCTGGGACGGCAGCGGTTTTTGTGGGGTT
>CALJZV010000523.1 GCA_937983475.1 uncultured Verrucomicrobiales bacterium | reverse complement strand
GCGCTCACCTGCTCCCGCCGGAACTGGCTCCAGAGCGGATCCTCCGGCGCGGGCTGCCCCTGGCGGCTGTAACGCCGGTTGAACCGCTCCACGGCGTTGGAACTGTATCCCCAGTTCCTGCCCGGATACCGCAGGTAATCCAGGTGCAAACCGTCCAGCTCGTAACGGGAAACCAAATCCATCGCCACCGTGAACAAATGCGCCTGCACCGCCGCATGGCCCGGGTCGAACGAATAATCCTTGCCGTCGAAGGTCTCGCCGCGGGCGGTGCGGTTGAGCCAGTCCGGATGCGCCAGGTAGGGATGGTTGGTCACCGACGGCCAGCCGTCGGCGGCGCGCCAGGCCGGATACGCGTTCATCCACGCGTGGACCTCCAGGCGCGGGCCGCTGTGGGTGTCGCGGGCCTGGGCCAGCAGTTCGGCCAAGGGATCGAACTCCCTGCCGGCCAGTTCCCGGGCCAACGGCTCCTGCCGCGAGGCGTAATAGGCATCGGCGCGCTTGCGCACCTGGAGCAGGACGGCATTGGCGCGGGCCGCGCGAACATCCGCCACGATCCGGGCCACCTCCTCGGGCGTGGTGAACCGCGTGTTGAACGCATCCACCCAAAAACCGCGAAACTCACCCGAAGCCGCTGCGGCATTCCAAGCGAACAAAACGACGCAAAGCGCAAGGCAACGGAGGGGTTGGAATCGGGGAATCATTTCGAATAACAGGACAATTCCAGGCAAGTCCTACACTTCATTCAAAGCACATTAAACGCTCGTCCTCCTGGTTAGCTCGAATCGCGTCTTTTAGAAAATCCTCAAAGGAATTATATGCCGTTCGTGCCAGTTCTTCCCCCTCAGGTTCAAGCAGCACGACCCGCCCGCCAGAACTTTTTAAGTCAACAGCCAGATAACTCGTCGAGTTGTCCCAGAAGATAGGGAAATATCGTCCATCCGATTCTGCAAATTGGGGGTGAAAAACAATGCTTTGGTGAAACATGATAAAGTCTTCAGTCATTGTTTTCAAATCGCGCAGAGTATAGATCGTTCCCGGGAAGGGGCTCATTTCATTAAGCGTTGCGCCGAAATCAATTTGGGTACCGTTTTTCCACGAAAACAAGCAGACAATGGGTTCAATCTCACCTTCTACCTTGGCCCTCCTGAGGACTTCCCGAATCTGTTCCTCTGGAAGGCCGGGTTGCAAAGCATCAGCCAAAACCGGATTTCGTTGACGTATCGATTGTTCCAATAGGTTTAAGAGTGTTTGGCTCATGGGGTTTTGGTTTACTTTAAAAAGGACAGCTTATCATTAACCTCATTGGCCCGAATGGCATCCTTCAAAAATTCCTCGAAGGAAACATAAACTTCGCGCACGAGTGTCTGTGATTTTCTGTCTATAAGAACTACTCTGCTCCCTTGCGAAGTATCCAAATCGACAGCTATCCAGCATTTCGAGCCAGTCCAAAATAAAGGAAAAAAACGCCCGGCAACCTCGGTGAATTCTGGATGATATTTTGCGAACTCTTTAAGCATTTCAAAATGACCGAGCATGAAATCCAAATCCATAAAAAGAAATTCGGACTGCGGGAATAGCTGTTGTTGTTCCGGTGGAAGTAACGCTTCGATATTGTATCCGTCCTTCCAACCGAAAAGCATGACAATGGGGTCAACATTTCCTGCCACGCCCTTTCGATGCAACATTCTTCTTATCTTTGCTTCCGAAAGCCCGGGTAACAACGCCCCAGCCAAAACAGAATTTCGCACCTGAACGGCCCTTTCCAGTTTAGATAATAATTCAATGCTCATTTATTTCAGGGTATGACAATTACCGCAAATTCGTCGCCAGGCTGTATTTTTTCATAAAAATAACTCCACCCCACGATGGCCCCTTGAATCCAATTCTCCCGTTTCTGAACGGGCCAGATGCTAACTGTATTGACGTTTCCACCTTCTTCGGATGAGGCAAATGGATATTCATCCCAGCTCATTCCCGTTGCAGTCAAAGGCCAGGCTTTGAGCATGACTTTTGCCCGATTTTTAGTTGCTTGCCCAATGGATGCTCGGGTCAAGAATAGTCCTCGAGATGCCTGTGCGGTTTCGACGTGTTGCGCCACTTGAGGTATGATTGCGGCAGGTACAGGGACAACCTTTTTCATTTGAGTCTCTGGCCGACGTCGGCGGAGGATTTCTTTTGCTTTGTCAATCCACTCTCTGACAGTCGTCTGTAGCATCAGGTCTGTCGATAGATAGGCTGCATAACTAGAAGCAGCCGCTTGGGCGACTGTATTGATTGTGGCAGCAGCACGCACACCCGCCTGAACAACTGCCGCATTGTTAAACCCTGCTGTTGAAGTCCTCAACGCATTACCGATTACAAGGCTCGGCAAGTTTTCATTTCCAGATGGATCAATGCCGTTCACCGGGTCCGCATGGCAGTAGAGGTATTTGTGAAGGCTAATGGGCTCTCGCTTGTGGCCTTCAAACGAATCCATCGTCCAAAAGCGGCCTGAGTCCGGACGGTAGTAGCGGGCGCGCAGGAAGTACATGCCCAGGTCGTCGTCCCATTGTTCCCCGG
>CALJZV010000522.1 GCA_937983475.1 uncultured Verrucomicrobiales bacterium | reverse complement strand
GAGGCCCGGGTTGTCGTGCGCTTTCTCATCCGCGCCACGTTCCTGATCGTTCGATCCGTGTCCTGTGGATGCACATACTCCACCAAAGGCCTGAAGCAGAGTTCCTCGGCGCTGTGGCCAAGGATTTTTTCAAAGGCGGGGTTCACCTGCGTGAAATAGCCGTCGAAGCTGGCCAGGCAGAGCATATCGGGCGACAGGATAAAGAAGCGGCGGCGCTCCTCCTCCAGTTTTTTGGCCGCGGTCACGTCCCGCACGACGCACGCGATGCCGCCCGAGGGCGTTTTGGAGAGGGCAAGCTCCTGGGCAAACGAGGTGCCGTCGCGTTTTTTTACAACGGCCTCCCAGCGCCAGCGGCCCGTCTTCCAGAACACCGGCATGACGACCTCATGGAATCGCTTCAATTCCTCCTGGTCGTACAACGCCTCCCAGGTTTTGCCGAGCAGTTCCTTGGGATCGTCGTATCCGTAAATCCGCGCGTGGGCCAGGTTGAGGTAAATAAAAATCCCGTTGGGGTCGTGGACAGCCATGCCGTCCATCGCGGCGTCCATCGAGGCGGCCTGTTGCTGCACCACTTGGTCCACTTTTAGCTTATTGGTGACATCCTCAATGGCCAGCAGGATCAGCTTGGAGCGTCCCGGTCCGCGCACAATCTCCCGGGCGTTGAGCAGCATGGTGCGCCGTCCGATACGGTCGAAGTCATGCGTGACCTCGTAATCATTGAACACCGTTTTCTCGGGCAGGATTTCCTCCAATAATTGGCGCAGGGAGGGAATGTTCCATTGTCCGTCATCCAGCTCGTAGATCCGGCGCCCCTCGGTTTGCTCTGGCATCACTTCAAAGGTGTCGTAAAAAGCATGGCTGGCGGTCCTCACGCGCAGCGTTTGATCCAGCACGACCAGCGGGTCCCGCACCGACTGGATGATCGCCTCGGAATAATCCCGCGCCTCCTTTATCTCCAGCTCGCCGCGCTTGAGCGCGTCAATGTCCACCAGAATGAGCACCGCCCCGTCAATTTTGTTATCAATGGTCAAATAAGGCCGCACCCGCAGGAGATACCAGTGCCCTTCGTTGTCCTGCACTTCGCGCTCCCGAGGGGTGAGAGTGTCAACGACCTCGGCGATGAGGCTGTCCAGGTCGGAAATCTGCAAATTGGTCTTGATGTTGCTCAAGGGCCGGCCCACGTCCGTGGCCAGGAGGTTGAAGCTCTTTTCGGCCAGCGGCGTGAAGTGCCGGATGGCCAGGTCGCGCCCGACCAGGACGATGGGCATGTTGACGTTGTTTTGCAGGTTGCGAAAGTCACTGTTGACCTCGGCCAACTCGGCGTTGCGGTGGGACATCTCGTCGTTGACGGTGATCAGTTCCTCGTTGGTGGACTGCAACTCCTCCTTGGAGGTTTCCAATTCCTCGTTGATGCTTTGCAGCTCCTCGTTGCTCGACTGGGCCTCCTCGCTGGCAGCCTGCAATTCCTCGTTGGCGGCCTCGTAGCGCTCGACCACCGATTGGAGGTATTCGCGGGTGTCGGCCAGCTCCTGCCGCAACCGCTCGATTTCCTTGCTTTGATCCGGGGCGCGCCCTTCAGGCCGTTTCCGTCCACGAACGGAAACGGGTTTCTTTTCTGAGGCTTCCGGCGCTGAAGCGGCCTGAAAACCGCGCTCCATTGCCTCCTCGAAGAGAACCAGGCAACACCGCTCCTTCAGGTTCTTGAGCGGCACGACCTCGATGTGAAGGGAACGGGTCTGATCTCCCCGGACAATCCGCAAGCCTTCCCTGCGGGCCGCCCTGCTGTGCTTTTTGGCCTCGTTCACCGCCGAGCGCAACGACAGCAACAGATCCGGATGCGCCATCTTAAGCAGGTTGTGCGTCGCCCTTCCGGGCGGCGGCTCCAAATAGGGGCTGGTGGAGCCGCGGAACTGAAGGATTTCCAAGTCGGCGTTGACCACCACGCCCGGCGGGGCGTATTTGGCCAAGGCCACGCGCTCGGCTTCCCGCTGCGCATCCATCTCCATGCTGACGCTGACGGGAGGAGCACGGTGAGGCGTCTCCGGGTAGCGGCTTTTATCAAGCTCATGGCGATGAACCATGCCAAGCGGCAGGCGGGGCACCGTTATTTTTTTGGAATAGATTTTACTTTGCTTGTCCTCGATGGAGAACAGTTCGTTGAAAGAGCTCGTGCTCTCGGATTTGCCCAGCACCAGGAAGCCGGAGGGATTGAGCGCGTAATGCAGCGCGGGGATGATTCTCTTCTGCTGTGCCGGTTCGAGATAAATGAGCAGGTTGCGGCAACTGACCATGTCCATCCGCGAAAAGGGCGGATCGGCAATGATGTTGTGCCGGGCGAAGACGCACATGTCCCGCACCGCTTTGTTGACGCGATACCCTTTTTGTTCCTCGGTGAAGAAGCGGCGCAGCCGCTCGGGCGACACGTCCTGGAGCAGGCCTTTGGCGTAAAGACCGGTCCGCGCGGTCTCCAGAATCTTCTCGTTGATGTCGGTGGCAAAAATCTGGGCCGGGGTGCGCGCCTTGACCGATTCGGCATGCTCCAAAAACGCCATGGCCAGGGAATACACCTCCTGCCCGGTCGAGCAGCCCACCACCCAGATGCGCAGGGGATGTTGCGGGGAACGATCCTTGAGCAGGCGCGGAAAGACCCGGCGCTTCAACGCCTCGAACACCTTGGGGTCGCGGAAAAAGCTGGTGACATTGATCAGCAAATCCTGGTAAAGCGCGTCAACCTCCTCGGGATGGGCGCGCAGGAACTGTAGATACTTCCCCAGCCGGTCGAGTTTTTGCAGCGCCATCCGGCGGGTGATCCGCCGTTGCAGCGTGTTGATTTTGTACGATGAAAAATCATCCCCCGTCCTCATTCGCACCAAATACAAAATCTTCTTGAAATCATCTTCCTTCCCGGAAAATTCCTTTCCTTCCTCCATTTCTTCCTGAGCGAGGTGCGGGTGATCAATGATGCGCATCAGTTCCCCGGCGATGGCCTTGGGCGGGAGGACAAAATCCACGCATCCGGCCGCCACGGCGCTGCGGGGCATGACTTCGTAGCGGGCGGATTGCTCGTCCTGCGCGAACGTGATGCCGCCCCCGGCCTTGATGGCTTCCAGGCCTTGCGTCCCGTCCGAGGCGCTGCCGGAAAGGATCACCCCGATGGCCTGATTGCCTTTTTGCTCGGCCAGCGACTGGAAAAAGAAGTCAACCGAATGGTGCATTCCCGCTGTCTGCGGACGGTCGGAAAGCCTCAATCGGCCCTTTGACAGCGCGAGGTCGGCATTCGGCGGAATGACATAAACCTGGTTGGGCTTGACCAGGGTGTTTTGTTTCACTTGGACGACGGGCATTTTCGTGGAGCGGCCCAGAATCTCCGGCAGGATGCTCACGTGCGACGGCTCGAGGTGCTGCACGTAGACATAGGCCATGCCGCTGTTCGCCGGAAGATGCTTCAGCAGTTCCGTAAACGCCTCCAGCCCGCCCGCCGACGCCCCAACGCCGACAATGGGAAAGGGCTCGTTTTCCGAAACGCTGGATTTAGATTTATTGCGCGTGGCCATTATTTCATTAACAGACTACTCCAAGGAAATGTTGGAAAGCCATTTTGCTGCCGCCTCCCTCTTTGAAACCTAAAGCCTGGGCTGTGGTTGTCCAGAGACAGAAACGGTCAAGGGCGCCTTTCTAAGAGGAATGGGCTGTCCTTACAAGGACGTTTTGCCGCCGAGCCCGGATGGGGTGTGATTTGAACGGGTGATTTATTTTCTCCGCAAATGAGTTTGCGCAGCCAAACCTCGCAACCG
>CALJZV010000521.1 GCA_937983475.1 uncultured Verrucomicrobiales bacterium | reverse complement strand
TACCTGGTGCTGTGCGACCGTTATATTTTCACGGCGTTCGCGCGCGACACCGTGCGCGGCTGTCCGCCCGAGTGGGTCCGCGGCATCTACAATTTCGCCGCGCTGCCGGACTTGACGTTCTTTTTCCGCGCCAACCTCGAGGTGTCGCTCCAGCGCATCCTGGACAATCGCCCGCAGTTGAAATACTTCGAGGCCGGCATGGACCTGCGGCTGTCGAGCGATCCGTATGAGAGCTTCCGCATCTTTCAGGGCCGGCTGATGGAGCAGTATCTGGCCATGAGCACGGAATTCAAATTCCTCATGATTGACGCCAATCAGGCCATCGAGGCGCAGCAGAACATCGTCCGCGACCTGGTGACCGCCAAGGTGGACCTGGGACGATTCGCGTCCCAAAAGGAGGTAGCGGCGTGAAAACCCGAAGAAAAGCCTATGGCGCCGCCAGCCGGAAGAAAATCGTGGTCCCCTCGCCCACAAGCCGCCGGTTCTACGGCCACGGCGTCCCCGGCGTGGACCTAGGGCAACTGGCGGGCAAACTGATTGTTGTCGAGGGCTCCGACGGCTCGGGACGCTCCACGCAAATTGCCAAGCTGGTCGAATGGCTGGAGGGCAACGGCCATGCCACCGTGCAGGTGGGGTTGTCGCGCTCGACGCTCGTCAGCGAGGAGCTGGAGCAGGCCAAGCAGGGCAACATTCTCAGCCATACGACGATGAGCCTGTTTTACGCGACGGACTTCGCCGACCAGTTGGAGAACATCATTCTGCCGGCGCTGCGCGCGGGGTTCATGGTGCTGGCCGACCGTTACATTTACACGCTGATGGTGCGGGACATTGTCCGCGGCGCGGACGAGGAATGGCTCAGGAACCTGTATGGCATCGCGCCGGTGCCGGACGTGGTTTTTTATTTGAACGTGACCCCGGAGGAGTTGGTGCAGCGCAATTTTGCCAAAAAACACACGCTCGATTACTGGGAAAGCGGCATGGACCTTGGCCTGTCGCGCGATTTGTTCGACTCGTTCCTGAAATACCAGTCCATGGTGGCCAAGGAATACAAGCGGCTCCAAGCCACCTATGGGTTCACCATCATTGACGCCAACCGCACGCCCGATGAAATCAACCAGGAACTGCAAAAGAAGACCGAGGCGGTGCTTGCAGGAAAATAAAACCCCAGTTTGATTGCCATGCCTGAATCCGTTCAAAAGCCTGAATACGTCGTCGGAGTGGACTTTGGCGGGACCAAAATCCTCTCTGGCGTCTTCGACAAGAACCTGGAATGCCGCGCCAAGGCAAAGGTCAGCACCAAGGCCGAACGCGGCGTTGAGGCGGTCATCGATCGCATTGCCCGGAGCGTTCGCGAGGCGGTGGACGAATGCGACCTCAAGCTCGACCAGATTCGCGCCGTGGGCATGGGCGCGCCCGGCGCGGTGGAGCCGTCAGCGGGCCGCGTCATTTTCGCCCCCAACCTCAAGTGGCAGGATGTGCCGCTGAAGAAGGAACTGGAGAAGCAATTGGGCGTGCCGGTGTTTCTCGAAAATGACTGCAACGCCTGCACCCTGGGCGTGTATGAAACCGAATTGAAAGCCAAGCCCAAGGACGTCATCGGCATGTTCATCGGCACAGGCATCGGGGGCGGAATCATTCTCGACGGCAAATTATTTCACGGTTTCAACCGCACCGCGGGAGAGCTCGGTCACATGGTCGTCGAGGTGGGCGGACCCAAGTGCGGTTGCGGCAACCGGGGCTGCATCGAGGCGCTGGCCAGCAGGACGGCCATTTTTAAAAAGATCGCGGCCGCAGTGAAGGATGGCCAGAAAACCCTGCTCACCGACATGCTCGGACCTGAATTGCATGATCTGCGCAGCGGCGATTTGCGAAAGGCCATCCGCAAGGGCGACAAGTTCGTTGAAAAGATCATCGAGGAGGCCGCCGAATACATCGGCATTGCCACAGGTAATTTGATCAACATTTTCAACCCAGAAGTCGTGGTGCTGGGCGGCGGCGTCATTGACGCTCTCGAAGACGAGATGATGGCCATCATCATCGAAACGGCGCGGGATTACGCCATGCCCGGGACAGCCAAGGGCATTGACATTGTCGCGGCCAAAGTCGGGGATGACGCGGGCATACTGGGCGGAGCGGTGCTGGCCCGGCGCGAATCCAAACCCGCCTGAACCATGCCGCCCACGCTCGAAGACAATGCGGGGCCTGGCTCCGCGGTTCCCGGCGCACAGCGCCGCGCGGTGATTGATGTCGGCACCAACTCGGTGAAGCTTCTGGTCGCCGATGTGGACGGGCATCAGGTCATTCCCGTGCTTGAGGACAGCGAGCAAACGCGGCTGGGACGCGGCTTCTACGCG
>CALJZV010000520.1 GCA_937983475.1 uncultured Verrucomicrobiales bacterium | reverse complement strand
CGGTCTGCTGATACAAGTAGCCGCTGAGAGCAAAGGTCAGCGCAGCAAGCAACCCGTGCGCGACCATGACCAGGACCGCCCCAGTCACGCCAATCAAGCTCAGGCTGGCGATGCCAAGGAAACAAAAGCCCATGTGGGCCACGCTGGAATTGCCAATGAGCATGTTCAAGTCCCGCTGGCGCATGGCCACAAACCCGCAGTAAAGAATGTTGCCCAGGCAGAGCAGCGCCAGCACATGGAGCCAGCCCTTGGCGGCCTCAGGCATCAGCGGCAGCGCGATGCGAATCAATCCGTAAAGGCCAAATTTTTTCAGCACACCTGCATGGAGCATTGCCGTGGCGGTTGGTGCCGAGCGGTATCCGAAAGGTGCCCAGGTGTGGAACGGCCACAGTGACACCAGAATGCCAAACCCAAAGAGGAGCAGCGGGAAAATCCAGTTTTGGGCGTCCAGCGACATCGGGTTGGCCCGGAAATAGCGGGTCAACTCAACAATGTTGAAAGTGCGCGAGTCGGCGGGCAGTTGCAGGTATAGCCCAATCAGCCCAACCAGCGCCAGCAACGCGCCGACACTCAAATATAAGGTGATCTGGAAGGTGGCGTAATTCTTGTTCTCCCCGCGACCCCACACGCCGATCATGATGAACGTGGGCACCAGGGCCAGTTCATGGAAAAAGTAGAAGAAGAACAGGTCATACGACGCAAACGCACCGATAATCCCGCCCGACATCAGCAACAGCAACAGGTAGAATTCCTTCTCGTGGTGCTTGATTTCCCGCGAGATCGCCACCGCCGCAAAGGCCACCACCGCGCCCATCAGGATCAGGCCCACATTGATCCCGTCCACCGCCACGTGATAATTGATCCCCAAAGAGGGAATCCATGTGAGCTTGTGCTGCAACTGCTCCCGGGTGAACCCGGTGACAAAATCGAAAAAGAACATCTTGACCGAGAGCACCAGGGAAATGCCGGTTCCCAGGAGCGCGACCAACCGGATAATGAACCGGTAGTTGCGCGGAATCAGCAGCACCAGAAGCGCCGCCAGCAATGGACTTGCAATGATGTAAGTGAGGATGGGACTCATGGTCTAAAGACAATCACGTAAAGAATCAGCGCCACGCCGACGACAAACAGGAAGGCATAGGTTTGCAGGTTGCCGGTCTGCACCAGGCGAAGCGCCCGGCCCACCAGTTCCGCGGTGCCGTGAGCGCCTCGAACGAAAAAGCCCGCGATGATCCACCGGTCCAGTGCGTTGGCCAGCTTGGCCAGCGCGTCGTGAGTCAGCGCAATCAGCCCCGCGTAAAATTCATCGAAATAAAACCGGTTCCGCATGGAGCGGGCCAGGGCACCGATCTTCTGGGGAAGCGGGTCGTAAGTTGCCTTTGAGTAAAATGTAAAGGCTGCCGCAAACCCAACCACAATCGCGAACAACCCGAAAAACGCTGCCACAGGGGCATGCCCGAACGGGGCAAACAATTCCTCGAACCAGTTCCCATGGTGTCCCTCGGCCACTGGAAACATTTTGCCAACAAAATGATTAATCCCGATGACGCCGCCCACCACCGAAAGCACAGCGAGGACTTGTAGCGGGACGGTCATGACCTTGGGCGTCTCATGGGCGTGCTCGCTCGACTCGGAGCGGGCGTTCCCCAGAAAGGCCACAAAGAACAACCGGAACATGTAAAAGGTCGTCAGCACCGCCACCAGCACCGCAATGACAAACAGCGCGATGTTATGGTCGTAAGCCTGGGCCAGGATGGCGTCCTTGCTGTAAAAGCCGCTCAAGGGCGGCACGCCGCACAGAGCCAGGGTACCAATTAAAAACGTCCAGAAGGTCACCGGCATTTTGTTTTTGAGCCCACCCATTTTCCAGATGTCCTGCTCGTGGTGCAAAGCGACAATGACCGAACCGGCACCCAGGAAGAGCAGCGCCTTGAAGAAGGCGTGTGTCGTCAAATGAAACATGGCGGGCGTCGGCCCATGCAGGCCCACGGCCATCACCATGTAGCCCAGTTGGGACAACGTGGAATAGGCCAGGATGCGCTTGATGTCATTTTGCTGGACGGCAATCAAGGCCACCAACAGCGCCGTGCCACCGCCGATCCAGGCAATCACGTCCAGCGCAAACGAACCGGGCAGCTCCAGCAGGAAAAACACGCGGCAGAGCATGTATACACCCGCCGCCACCATGGTCGCGGCATGAATCAAGGCGCTGACGGGCGTCGGGCCTTCCATCGCGTCCGGCAGCCAGACGTGCAGCGGGAATTGCGCAGACTTGCCCATCGCTCCGCAGAAAATTAAAAGGCCCGCCACGGTCGCCAATCCGCCGAGCGCAACAGGGTTTTTGGCAAGTTCATCCTGCAATAAGCTGAAGTTGAGTCCGCCCAGCAAGGACCACACCAGGATGATTCCCACAAGGAATCCAAAGTCTCCAAGCCGGTTGGTGATGAACGCCTTTTTGGCGGCGTCAGCCGACGAAGCACGCTCATACCAGAAGCCAATCAGCAGGTAGCTGGACACGCCCACCAGTTCCCAGAAAATGAACATCTGTAGCAAATTGTTGCTCAGAACGATGCCCAGCATCGAGAAGGTGAACAGGCTCAGGCTGGCGAAATAACGGGACACACACCGGTCTTCATGCATGTAGCCCCACGAATAAATGTGAATCGCGCTGCCCACGCCGGTGACCACCAAAAGCATCAACAGGCTCAACGGATCCAGCCGGATGCCGAAATCCACCTGAAGATTGCCCACAGTGAGCCATTCGATCAGCATTTCCTTGGGCTGCCCGCTCGCGGTCACGAAGAGCATCACCGACATGACAAACCCAATGACTATGGCGCCGATTGAGAGCGCCGCGCTCAACCCACGGCTCCGATGGGTAAACAGCGTGATGGCCGCCGCGGACAGCAGCGGCAGAAACAAGACCAGCCAGGGAAATAGTTCGTTCATCCGTTTTAAAAATCAGTGGCTCGCGTCGTTACAGTTTCATCGTGCTCAAGTCCTCAACATGCACGGTCTGGCGCTGGCGATAGAGCGCCACAATCAACGCCAAACCGACGGCCACTTCCGCCGCTGCCACCGTGATGATGAAGAAGACCATGACCTGGCCGTTGAGGTTGTTGTTGAACCGCGAAAACGCCACCAGGGCGAGGTTGGCCGCGTTGAGCATCAGCTCCAGGGACATGTAGATGATCAGCAGATTCCGCCGCACAATCACGCCCCACAGCCCGAGC
>CALJZV010000519.1 GCA_937983475.1 uncultured Verrucomicrobiales bacterium | reverse complement strand
TCAACGTGAATGCAGCCGACTTGGCCAAGATATTCATTGACATTTTGCCCGCATTTCCAGGAGCCCTTCTGGGCGCGTTTCTGGGCCATGCAATGCTTAGGCGACAGTTGGATGTACAGCAAGTCCGACGACTGCTTGGGAAAAAACTCGATCGCTTCAAAGCTATTCCACCGAACCGGCTTGATGCGGCTATGCTTTCTGCCGCGCGGTCGGCTTACGAGGGATGGCGATCATTACCAGCAATCTTTGGAGCCGCACTTATTCTTTTCTTGTGTTTATTGTCGCACAAATTACTTCAGGCTTTGTTTCCACCCTTATCAAATTGGAACAGCATTTTGATAAGCGCCTCGATCGCAGGGCTTCTCGCTTATCCTCTTTATTTCAACCAACGGAAAAAAATTTTGCGACAGATGGAGCATCTTTTGAACAAATCTGCGACTGGCTAAATTTCAAAGGGCACCCGGGACCTTGGGTTACTTTTTGCGGTAAACAAGAAGGTTTAATTTTCCGTTTGGCAGCTCGTAAATAGGTAGCAGTTCATCCAGTTTCATAAATACCCAAGGCTGCGCTGCACTGGCACCATTCTTTGTAAAAACAATGTCGTCGGCAATGAATACGGCTGAATGAACCATGACTCCCTGGGTATTCTGGAGAAATATCAAATCGCCAAAGCGAGCCCCACCTGAATTGATTCCGATGTGATCATATTCTGCTTCGATTTTTGCGCCGCCTTCCTGCGGATTAAAAAAGTCATTTTCAGGTATTTCCTTAAAAAAATTGAACGAGGACCAGTGGCAATCCTGAGTCAAAGCAGTGTCATTGCCGTTTGGATTAGGGAAGGTGTAAATGAGCTGCCGGGCAAAAGGCGGCAACAAGTGGGCGAGGTCGATTTTGCATCCTCCAGATACACGCGCCAACGATTCCAGCAAAGGGCGAATGTCCTTGGCGCGTCCGCTGGCACCCCAGTATCGCATTAATTCCTCCAAATCGGAGTTTGGATTCACCCGTAGTTTAATCAGCATAGTGTTTTGTCGAGCCACCGTTTTGACAAACCGGACTTTTTCCTGTCGATCTGACAAAGTTCGTAACACCAAATCCTGATCGGCAAAACGGACCAAGTGGCCCGCGGGATACAGTAACCTCTTAAACAACTCCACAGTCTCCGCCTTAAGTCCACTAAAGGCCAAATGCTCTCCAAGGTGCTCGGGGTCATAAAAAAACGCAGCATAATGGTTTGGGTTTTCCATAAACAATCCCAAGCCACGGTAAAGATTTGCCCGGGCTTTGGGAGTCAGGTTCCAGACAATGGTTTCCGGTGGGCGGATACGGAATCCTCCAGGTACCGTTTCCCACTTGGAAGGCTCCAAAAGCGTTTCTTCCTGCTGTGAGGTTAATCCGCAGGCCCGGATGAACTCCTCCACTTCGCTCCAGGAATCAGAGCCAAAAAACCAACTGATTACTTCCGGCGGTTCGCCAGTTACAAAGTGATCGGGCATTTCAATGGCTATGGGCACATACTCCATTTCTCCCCATGGCCCCGGCCGGCATGAGATTGCAATAATTTCAGAACTCGACTGTGGTCTGTTTCGACCGCGCCGTGAAATGAACTGCCACTGCCAAATATTCACAGTGAACAGGACTGCAATTATAACCATTGTGGCGGGAAATCGCAGAGATTTGCGCGGGTGGCTTCCTGCCGCCTTGGACGGCCTGACGTTGTTATGGGGCACGTGCGCAATTAACCAGATAGCCCATTTCCGGTCAATTAACCGACTCGGCAATCTTGTAGCGCACCATGCGGGATTTCATCCAGCGCACCGCCAGCAGGTCGTAAAACGAGGCAAAGAGCCGGTTCCAGACGCCGTAGTTGCTCTGGCCGGCGAACCGCGGGTTGGTGGAGATGGGAATCTCGGTCACCGTGTATCCTTCCATCTTGATCAGCGTGGGCATGAACCGGTGCATGCCCTTGAAAAACCTTATATTTTCCACGCACTCGCGACGAAACACCCGATAACCGCAGGCCGAGTCGCCGATGGTTTCCCCGCTGAGCCAGTTGCGGATGCCATTGGCGATTTTAGAGGAGGCAATGCGCAACGGGCTGTCCCCCTGGCGGCGGCTTTCCACACGGGAACCACAAACGCAGTCATATTTATCCAGAAGCTCCAAAAATTTCGGCAGTTCGCGCGGGTCGTTCTGTAAATCGGCGTCGAGCGTGGCGATGTATTTGCCGCGCGAGGCTTTCAAGCCCGCCCAGACTGCGGCGGACTGACCGCAATTGGATTCAAACCGCTGAACGCGCAGGCGCTTGTCGGCGGCGGCCAGTTCCTTGAGGACGGTCCAGGAATTGTCCCGGCTGCAATCGTCCGTGATGACAATTTCGTAAGGGAACTTCAACGGGTCAATCGCCGCCCGGAGCGTGTCCACAAGGCGGCGCAGGTTGCCCTCCTCGTTAAAGCAGGGCAGAACCACGCTCAAGTGAGGCGCTTCATTTTGCTGCAAGGACGCGCTCATGAGGCAGGAACCGGTTCGGGCTTCAAGCGGGTGGTGAGACGCTGCTGCTCGGCGATGGAAATCACGCCATTCTGCACCTTAAGCCACCCCTGCTCTCGCAGGGAACGCCAGCCGTGATGCCGGGCCACCCGGCGCAACTGATTGGTTTTGACCCCGGGCGAAATCAAGTCAGCGAGGTCGTCATTGACCATGAAAAATTCGTAAAGGGCAACGCGGCCTCGGCAGCCTTGCTCCTGGCACTCCACGCATCCCCTGCCCCGGAAAGCCTTGGCATCGGTGGCATTGATTCCCAGGGCCTGCGCCATTTCCTCGCGAAGGTCGGCTGGAATCTGAGAGTCCTCCTCGATGCAATGACGGCAGATCCGCCGGGCCAACCGCTGCGCAATGCTGCACACCAGCGAGGAGCCGATGAGGAACGGGTCAATTTTCATTTCCAGCAGGCGCGTCACGGCGCTGATGCTGTCGTTGGTATGCAGCGTCGAAAACACCAGGTGCCCCGTTTGCGCCGAGCGGATGGCGATCTCCGCCGTCTCGGCGTCGCGAATCTCGCCCACCAGGATGACATCGGGGTCATGGCGCAGGATGGACCTTAGCGCGCTGGAAAAAGTCAGGCCAATGTCCTCGCGCACCTGAATTTGCATGGCGCCCGCCAGCTCATATTCCACGGGGTCCTCAATGGTGATAATCTTCCGCGCCTCGTCGTTGGCTTGCGACAGGGCGGCGTACAACGTGGTGGTCTTGCCGCTGCCGGTCGGGCCCGTGATCAGGACCAATCCTTGAGGCAGGCGGATCATTTGAGAGAACATCGACTCATTGAACGACTCCATGCCCAGTTGGCTCACGTCCATCAGCAGATTTTGCCGGCCGAGAATGCGCAAGCAAACCGCCTCGCCGTGTTTGGTGGGAATCACCGAGACGCGCAGGTCAAATTCCTCGCCGCCGGTTTTCATGGCAATATGCCCGTCGTGCGGCAGGCGCTTCTCGGAAATGTTCAGTCCCGCCATGATTTTCAAACGCGAGACAACCGAGCCGTACAATTGACGCAAGCCCTCGGGCGTTGGGACCGTTTGCATGATGCCGTCAATGCGGTAGCGCAGCCGGATGGCCGCATAGCCGGGCTCCAGGTGAATGTCAGTTGCTCCCAGCCGCAGTGCCTCCGAGAGAAGCTGGTTGACAAAGTCAATGATCGTCGGGTCGGCGGCATCCTCTCCGGCCTTCACATCGAAAACGATCTCGGAGCTGGCATCGGCGGTCTCCTTGCCTTCCCGGAGCCGCTGAATGGTTGCCGCCCCAAGGCCGTAATGCTTTTTGATCAGCGCATGCAGGCAGCTTGGCGAACTGAGAACGGCTTTGAAACGGCGCCCAAGCTGCAAACGCAGGTTCCCCTGCTCCAGCGGACCGGGTGGCTCCGAAAAAGCCAGCGTCACCAGGTCCTTGTCCGCCGCAACCGGGAGCAACCGGTAATCGAAGACCATTTTGATGGGCACCAGGTCCAGCACCTCTTTTGGCACGGTGACATTTCCCAGGTCGGCGAACTCCATGTGCCGCAACTGCGCCAGCGCCCGGTAGGCGGATTCCTCGGAAGCAAAGTTCAAATCCACCACCGCGCGATGTTGCGGGATGCCCATGCGCTCCTGTCGCCGGCGAACCAGCTCCAGTTGCTTCTCGGTCAGCTTGCCCTGCTCACGCAGCAGGTCGCCGACATCCTTTGGGCTGACGGATGCATCCATCGGGTCAATCTGCGGGAATTTGAAATTCCCTTGCGCTGTTAAAAGGCAGGATGTTCGTTTGCGACGAGGCATTCGTCAACGCCAGCGTTTGCGGCAGCAACTCGGCAATTCGCCAATCGCCCACGACCAGATCCCCCTGCCGCAGCACGACAAGGTTGGTGTCCACTTGCACAAACGCCTGTTGGCGGGCGTCAGAGGTTTTAATGAGCCCCTGATAGGTCAACAGCAACTTCTTGAGCTTGGGCGGCGGTGGTGGCGGCGGCGGGGCCGGCTCGGGAGGTGGGGGGGGAGGTGGTGGGGGGGGCGGGTCAAAATACCGCGTGAAAAATGGGTGGCTTCCCTTGGGCAGTACCCGCCCCAACACAGGGGTTCCCGATAAAGCCCCATTCAGCTCGGCCAAAGGCAAAGGACGCATCTGCACATCGGAAGTGACAAGATCCGCCGAGACGCTTGCCTGCCGCCGCGACCTCATATCAAGCGCCACAATTACCACCAGACAGCCCGAAACAACCATCAGCGGGACCGTGGTCCAACGGTTGGCAAACAGAAAATTAAGAAAGGCGGAAACCTTCATGGCGCCGCCTCCGCGCCGGGTTTGCGGAAAATAAAAGCATTGACTCTTAAAATCGCCCTCACGGCATCTGGATTTTCCGGTCCGGCCTTGGTGAGAACCAGGCGGTCGAGAAACAAAGCGGGCTTGGAATCGGCCAATTCAGGGATGCTCCGGCTTTCAGGCCAATCCTCTCGCACGGGCAGGCTGGCGAGCAACTGGCCGACAGCATCCATGTTCCCGGAGACTTCGAGCCGCACCGAGATTTCATCAAGAATCAGGTCTTTCGCGCCGGAAACCTCATGAACCATGGGAGTAGCCAGCGCCACCGCATCGATGGAGGAAACCTTGTTTCGAATCGCCACCGACAGGACCTGGTCCATGAGATAAAACTGCGCCCACAATACCGCCGGAGCCACGCGCTCCTCACTGTATTGGGGAAACGCATCCATCAAGGCGGAAACCAACACGACCTGATGCTTGCGGGCAGCCCGCTCCAGCTCCTCGGCGCGGAATTGCCGCTCAATCTCATATTCCACCAGTTGAAACGGCTCGCTCATCCGGGCCTTCAGCACCGCGTCAAAGCTCGTCAATTCCTCCAGATGCCGCCGGGCCTCCCGCAACCGGCCCAAGGAGGCCTCAATTTCATGCTGGCGTTGGTCAAGCTTTCCCAAGGCGGAGAATGTTACGTTGGAGATGCCCATTGCGCTGAGTTTGTCACCGGTCTCCTTCAGCGGCGCGTCCAACGCCTTCAGGCGCTCTCCAAGAGGCTGATATCCCGCCAGAAAATAAACCACCAGCAGGAGGGTCACGATAAGGAGACCTCGCTGGACACGGATGGCTTGTCGGGCGGTGAGCATGGCTATTTGATGATGACCTTCTGGAACGCGCGGTTGGTGGATGGAGGAGCGCTCGGCGAGCCCCCCGCAGCAAGAACGGGCGCTCCCATCAACGAGGGAAGGTTGCCGTCCAGATTGAGCAACAGCGCAAAATGCTTGTCCGGCAACAACACTTTGGGATTGGCAAGATTGCGCCGCTGATCGGCCGAAAGGGTGTCCACGTTGGTGAACACCGTTGCCTGCTTCAGTTCATGGACCAGTTGAGCCAGTGTTCGTCGCATGGCTTCACCCTCCTCGGGGATGCACACCTCGGCGACAAATCCAAGGCGCGGCGGCGAGTTGGTCGCGGAAGTGGCCGAAGAGGCCGCAGGAGGCGGATTAGTGGCCGTGGGGGGCGGCGCGGCAAAATAACTGCGCTGATCGGCCAGCAGCACATACCAAAGGCTCTTGTTGTTACGCGACTGCTCCAGCAGGGAAAGCGCCTGGAGGGCCGCGGCTGTGTGCTGGCGACGGTTCAACACCGGCCGCAACTGCTCGTATGCCATGATCCATTGCTCTTCAACCGCGCCAAGCTTTGCGACTTTGTCCAATGCCTGCCGGTGCATCGCCAGGCGAGCCTGTTTTTCCATCACCTGATTAATTTTGTTCCAGGTGCCGCAGGCCAGCACCCCGGCAAGCACTACGCAAATGAAAGCGCACACAGCCAGCAATCGCTGCCGGACCTGCTCACCTCTCCACGCGTCCCGCAACCGAGTCGGCAAAAGCGAGGTGGAATGCTCAACGGCTCCCAATGCCTGAAGGGCAGCGCCATGCGCGGCGTGAAAAGCCGAGGTCATGCCCGTTCCATCGGCGACCGTGTTTTGCGGCCCGGGCCAAATCTCCCATCGCAGCGCACTGCCTTGTTTCAAATGCTCCAGCAAACCAGGCTGAAGAGCACCTCCGCCGCAGATCCGGACGGAAAACGGTCCCGGCTTGAGTTCGGGGTTTTCAAATTCCCAGTCGCTGATAACGCGCTCGACTTCCTTCAGCCAGCTCTCCATCACCGGCCTGAGAGCGGGCACGGCATGGCTGCCGTCGAAAAGATTCTGGTCGTGTTTGAGGGATTCGGCGGCCTCCACCGACAATTGGCGGGCGTTGGCGATCGTTTCGGTGACCAGGTTTCCACCAATCGGAAACGCGCAGGCATGGACCGCCTGGCCCTTCACCATGAGCGTGATGGTTGTGTTCGTCGCACCGAAATCCACCAGCGCAACCGGGTCGTCGCCCGGCGATTGAAGACGCCATGCTGCCGCCAAAACATTGACCGGGGAAAGCACCTCGCAGATATCCTCCCCGTCCAGCGACAGTCGCTGAATTTGATCCGATATTTCATTTTCCTTGCAGAGCGTGACCCAGAACGGGTTCTTATGCCGCCCAAAGGGCTGCAAGGGAATGCAGTTGTACACCAGGGCGTTATCTTTCCCGCCGCGGCCTTTCAGAGTTTCCATTTCAATCAACTGCTGAACTCCCTGCGCGCCGGAAGCGGCGGCATCCACAATCTGTGAAGAGGCCAGATGCGCCGGAAGCACCAACGCCGTGGGGTAGTCGCCCCACTCAAGCGCTATATTTTTTACAAAGGACCGGATTTCCTCCGGGGAAACCAGTCCCTCCTCACGCACGGGAATCAATCGGGCCTTGAGGAGCCGCACCGCCAGTCCCCGCCGTTCAGCAAGGAGCAATTTGATCGAATGGCTGCCTGCGTCCACCACCATGCATCGCTTGGGGGACACCAAGCCGACGTTTCGCAAGAATGAAATGGAATGCCGCCGCGACACGTTAGTTGACTTCCTCCGTATCCATGACCTGCAAAAACTCGCCGGTTTCCGACAACAATGTTGCGGTGACAAAAATCAACAGATAGCGAGGCTTGTCCACCTCGGTCCGCTTTCGAAAAGCCGCGCCGATGATGGGAATTCGGCTGAGAATGGGCGTCGATTCCACAAAGGTCCGCTGTTCCCGCTCCAGCACACCGCCCATCACCACAGTCTGGCCGGATTTGATAACCATGCGGGTGAACAGGGATTGGGTGCGCGACTCGGGCAGCTTGATGTCAAAGGAGCTGACGATTCGCCCGGCATCGTCCCGGTCAGTCACGGTCGCAAAGGTGACCAGCCTCACATCCTGATTCACCTCAGGCCGCAACCCCAGCAGGATGCTCTGGCCGTCGCCCCCAATGCTGGCCACCACATCCAGCGAAACGCCGGAAGTGATTTTGGTCGGTTTGCCCGAAGGGACGAGCGTGGAACTGGACCGTCGTTCCAGAATTGTCTGCTTCACTGAGTATTCCTCGTAGTAATACTGGATTTTGCCGTCGTTAATACGGGCGGGCAGGTTGTTCACCACCGTCAGGCGTGGCGCGCTCAGGGTCTGGCTCTCGCCGCTCTGTTCCAATGCCGTCAGGGTCGCGGTCAGTTCCCCCGGGGCGAAAACATTGGTGAAGACATTGGTGAAGGATTTTTGAAAGCCCAGGCCCACGTCGGTTCCCAGCCCGGTGAAATCGGTCGGCGTCCTTCCCGCGCTGGAAAGCGGCCCGCGCCCGGTTTCCCAGGTCGCGCCCAATTGCAGAAACGCCGCCTCGGTCACAGTGATGAACCGGGCTTCAATCAACACCTGTTGAACGGGTTTGTCGAACTCCTCAACCAGCTTTTCCAGCACCTCCAATTGATCGGGTGTTCCGGTGGCCACAATCAAGTTGCGCTCATAATCAATCATGTATTTGGAGCCCTTGAAGAATTCCTTGATCGCCATCTCTATGTAAGGCTTGGGCGGTGCCCCGTCGTTGACAAACCGCTCGATTTTCTGCGTCTCGGTCGTCGTGGCCACTCCTTGTGGAGTGCTCACCGTCACCTTGTTCACCTCCGTCGGCCCGAACTGCGCCTGCATGACAAAGCCCTTTCGCAGTTTGTAAAACCGCGTTTCCTCGAACACTTTCTTTGGATCCTTGGCGTCCACAATCCAGATGAGGTCCTCTCCCACCTGGAACTGCACCTCCAGATTGCGCGACACGTAACGCAAAAATTCCCCAAGCTTCACCTTGTCCATGTTTACGCTGAGCTTCTGCTGGAACGCGGGAATGGAGCGGTCGGCGACGAAATTGATCCCCTCGGCCTGGCCAATGTTGAAGATGATGGCCTCGAGCGAGACGTTGTCCAGATGCACCGAGATTTCCTTGTTGAGCATCTGGCTCATGCGGCTCTCTGGCGCCTCGACGCTGAACAATTTGCCTTGGACGCGGTTGGTGCGGTTGTAGGAATCGGGAATATAGGGTGTGGCCTCGATTTGCTCCACCGCTCGCCGCACATCATGGCGCGGCGGCAACCCGCGGTCCTTCTTCTCAGTCAGCAGGCGCGGCAATGTCGGATTGAACACCGAACTCTCCGCGTCCACCGCGCGGATGCGGTTTTCCAGCGCGGCGTCACGCTGCAACTGCCTCTGTTTGCGCACCCACTCCACGACCCGCTCAACGCCCGGATCCTGGGGATCCCTTTGATAAAGCGCCTCGGCGCGCTGCTCCGCTTCCTCCCATTTGCCCGCCTCCGCCAGCTTGAAAATTGCCTTCATCTCCTTGTCATGCGTGGAGCTGACTTTGGGAAACAACGGGTCCGGGGGCAGCGCAGGCTTGGAAGCCGCCTTGGGCGCCTTCAACTCCCGGGGCGACTCCTTGGTCTTGGGCGCAGACGGTTTTTTTTCCCTGGTGGCACATCCGGCCAGCAGCGCGTTTATCGAACACAATGGGAGAAATGGCAGCACTCGCATCTCGGTTAATGGACGCAGGCCGGTTATTGGGAATTCAGGGTTTGAACGACGCCCGCGACGGGGAATGCTGGGCGATGCCATGGGGGGTTGGCAAGACTCAATCGCCTTGCTGACCTTTAATTCACCAACCGGTACCAGTTGTCGCGCTGGCGCGGCTCGTAGCCCAAATCGCGGATCAGCCGTTGCATGTCCGCCACGGTCATGCGGAAAGTCGTGCCGGCCTGCGACACCACGTTTTCCTCAATCATGATGCTGCCCAGATCATTCGCGCCATATTTGAGCGCAACCTGACCGATCTCCAGGCCCTGCGTCACCCAGGAGCTTTGGATGTTGGGGATGTTGTCGAGATAAATGCGCGCCAGTGCCTGCATTTTCAGATACTCATGCGCGCCGACCGTGGGTGCCCGCAACCGCGTGTTCTCCGACTGAAACGTCCACGCGATAAACGCGGTGAACCCCTTGGACCGGTCCTGCTGCGCCCGGACACGCTCCAAGTGCTCAATGCGTTCCTCCACCGTTTCGACATGCCCGAACATCATCGTTGCCGAGGAGTTGAGCCCCAGCCTGTGCGCCACGTCCATGACGCCCAGCCAGTCGTCGCTCATCGCCTTAAGCGGCGCAATGCGCTGGCGCACGCGGTCCACGAGGATTTCTCCGCCGCCGCCGGGAATGGAGCCCAAACCAGCCCTGGCAAAATCACGGATGATTGTTTCCAGCGGTTCGTTGAACACGTCCCGAAAATGAATGAATTCGCTCGGGCTGAAGGCGTGAATGTTGATCTGGGGAAACTTGCCTTTGATGTGCGACAACAAATCCAGATACCACTGCTTGGTCAACTTGGGATGGTGCCCGCCCTGCATGAGAATCTGCGTCCCTCCCTGCGCCAGAGTCTCCTCGATTTTGCGGTCCATTTCCTCAAAGGAAATCACGTAGGCATCGTTGTCTTTCTCAGTCCGGTAAAAGGCGCAGAATTTGCAGTAAACATTGCAGACGTTGGTGTAATTGATGTTCCGGTCCACAATGTAGGTGACGACCTCGTTGCCGCGCCCGGCGTAGGCATCCGCCTTGGCCAATTGACGCCGCCTGTCAGCCAGCGCGCCCAGTTCCTCCAGCGGCAAATGATACAGCCTCAGCGCCTCGCCTCGGTCAATGCGCCGGCCGCCCCACGTCTTCTGTAGCAACTCGTCCAGTGACGCGTCGTAAATCATGCCACACATGTAACACCCGTCGGCCATTGCGGAAAACCAATTCTCCCAAGCGCGACTCGCCTCAATCCGCCTGCTCCATGGACCCCAGCCTCAGGCGGGCCTCCTGATAGTCCGGCCTGAGCCGCAATGCCTCCCGGTAATGCCAGCGGGCCCGATCCAGATTCCCCAAGCGGGCCAGCGTGTTGGCGAAATTAAAGTGGGCTTGGGGATCATCAGGCTTCAAGTCCAGGCAACGCTGATATTCCACGACCGCCTCCTGTGGCCGTCCCTGGAGCGCCAGCACATTGGCCAGCAAATGACGGAGAATGGCGTCGTCGGGCAAGTGTTCCAGCGCCGACACCACGTGCTCATGGGCCTCATCGTATCGGGAGAGCGTGATCAGCGCCACGGCAAGGTTCCGCTGCGCCTCGGCGAGGTCCGGTTTCAAGCTGGCCGACTTTTTAAAACTTTCAACGGCCTCGTTGGTTCTCCCCTGTTGCAGCCGGAGATACCCCAGATTGTTGTTTCCTCTTGGGAAATCCGGCCAGAGTTCCAATGCCTTAAGAAAATGAATTTCGGCCTCGTCGAAATTGCCGCGGTTCATGCAAATGTTACCGATGTTGTAATGCATCTGCGGCTTAGCGGGATTGATTTTGGCTGCGGCCCGATAATGTGCTTCCGCCTGCTCAAAGCGGCCTTGCGATTCCAAGTATCCCCCCAGCATCGTGTGGGCGATGGCATTGCCGGAATCAATAGCAATGGCGTTTTGAAACAGCGTCCCGCTGTTGGCCCAAACCCGCGCTTGACGCTGGGTCGCAGGGATACAGGCAAGCACCGCCGCCATGGCAATCCATTTCACCATTGAAAGGGAAAGAATTCGGCTCGCGGCCACCAAAGCTGGCACCCCCCAAGCGATGATGACAAGCAGCCCCACCATCGGCAAATACATGTAACGATCGGCCATCGCCTGCTGCCCGGCTTGCACCAACCCGATGACCGGCACCAGCATCCCCAAAAACCAAAACAATCCCACCGGCAAAAAAGCCCTGCGGCGCGCCTGCCAAAGGACAATCCCGGTAATCGCCGCCAGCAGCGAGACTGCGCCGGCCACCTGCCAAGCAGTCACAGATTCGCGATAGGGATAAAACACGCTCAGGTCCGTTGGCCAAATGGTCTTGCCGATATAAGCCGCGTAGGAAACCAGCGCATTGGCCAAGCGCATTCCCAATGGGAACATTTCCGAGCTTTGGACCGCGCCGGTCTTCGCCTGCACCCAATACGTCACAACAGACAACGCCGCTGAAAGGCCAAAGAAGGGAATTTTTTCCGTCACCAACGGCGCCCAACGCCTCCAAACAAATGAAGCACCGGGGTTTGCTTTCCCGGAAGCCACAGCGCCGGATTCTTCATTTTGAATTCCAAATTTGACATTCGAGATTCGCTGAAGAGGCCACCAGTCCAGCAACAGCAGCACAAACGGGAGCGTCACCACCATCGGTTTGCTCATCAGCCCCAGCGCGTAAAATCCCACCGCTGCCGCGTACCAACGACGGCTGAAACGGGCGTTGCGGCCCATATTTTCCACAAACCGCACATAGGCCCAGACGGTCAGCATCCAGAAGAACGTGCTCAACACGTCCTTGCGTTCGGCGACCCAGGCGACCGATTCCACGTGCAGCGGATGCAAACCAAACACCGCGGCCACAAACGCGCTTTTCCACAGGTGGCCGGTCATCCGCAGCAGAATCAAAAACAACAGCAGCGTGTTCGCGGCGTGAAACGCCAAGTTCACCGCATGGTGCATGGCGGGGTTCATCCCGAAAAACTCCGAGTCGAGCATGTGCGAAATCCAGGTCAACGGATGCCAGTTACTGGCATGCCCGGCGGTAAAGGCCCATTTGACGCTGGACCACATCAAGCCTTGTTGAACATGCGGGTTGTGCGTGACGTAGTCGGTGGTGTCGAAGTTGACAAAATCGCAGCGCAGAACGGGTGCGTATGCTATCAGGACGGCTAGAAGAAGTCCGAAGCAAACAGGCTTAAAAAAACGGTCGTGACGCTCGCCGTTTTCCATAATCCCCAAGGTGTGGCAAAAAATCGGGCCGCGTAAAAGAATTATTCCCTGAAAAATTTCATCGCGGCGTGAGCAGTTCCCCTCGGGCACGCAACCGTTCGGCCTCGTCTTGACGGCCAAGATGGTCCAGCGCCTCGGCGAGGTTGCGATATCGCGCTGGGTTATTGGAATCCAATTCCAGCGCCCTGCGGAAATGCACTGACGCCTTTTCGAGCTGCCCCAGCATCTTGAACACCATCGCCAGGTTGTTGTGCGCCTCCGGCGAATCGGGCCGCGCTCTCACCGCCTCCGAGCAATGTTCAAGCGCCTCCTCCAAACGCCCCTGCGAGCCCAGCAACCGGCCCAGATTGCTGTGCGCCTCGAAGTGATCCGGTGCCAAACGCAATACCTCGCGATACGCCTCCATCGCCTCCGCAGTCCGACCCCGGCGATCCAGCACCAGCGCCAGATTCACGCGGGCGGACAGGTTGGCAGGATTCATGCGCGCAGCCTCGGCAAAATGAAACTCCGCCTTGTCCAGCTTTCCCAGCGCCGCCAGGGCCGTGGCCAGATTGCCGCGCGCCAGCGTGTCGTGAGGATTCAACCCCAGCGCGGCGGAAAACGCCTCCACCGCATCGCGATATTTTCCCTGATAAAAGAGCGCGTTGCCCAAATTGTAATGCGCGAGGGATGCCTGTGGGCGCAATTCAACCGCCGCACGTCCGTGCGCCTCGGCTTCGAAGAATTTTTCCTGCTCCGAAAGCCATCGCGACAGGTTCGCGTGAGCGGCCCAGGCGGCGGGGTTCTTTTCAAGGGTGTCGCGCCATAATTTCTCCTCGCTGGCAAAGATCCGCGCTCGCTGCCAAGTCAATGACATCAAAAGCGCCAGCAGCGGCAGAAAAACTATTAAAGCTGGCCCTCCAAACGGCGGGGTAAATTTACCCGATCGAGACAAGGGCGCGCAGACACCGCCCGTCAGCAGGGCAATCATTCCCGGGAGCGCCAGATACTGCCAGTGATCCGCCACGCGCGAGTGAATAAGAAACGAGGTGTCAATCAGCCCCATCACCGGTGCCAGGCTGACCACAAAATATCCCGCGCCAAACAGGGCAGCTCGCCCCCAGCCATGCCGCCGTTTCCAGAAAATGAAAAACAACAGCGCCAGCGCCATGAACGTCACGAATGCGATCCACGAAAGCTTCAGCAATTCCCAGCGCGGGTAAATGAGGTTCAATTTCACTGGGACAATGGTTTTGAAGAAATAAAACCAAGCGGCCCATGCCGCCTCAACCACGCGCGCCGCCATAGTTTCCTGCTGTACAGCCGCTGCGCCAATCGCTCGCTCATGCGCCCAAATAGCCAGCAAGGACATTCCGCCGCTCAAGGCAAAAAATGGAGTGATTCTCCAAAAGTCCGCGCGCCCGACGGCTCCGCTCCGCCACCAGACGCAGCCTAACAGCACAACCGGCAGCATCACCACCGAGGGCTTGCTCAACAGGGCCAACGCAAACGCCAGCAGGGACAATCCATAAAGGACATTGGCGTTTTGGAACCATGTTGTCCGCTTTCCGGCTGACAGCTTTTTCGCCGAATCGGAGTGCAGGAATGCGAGCGCCGCAAGCAAATAGAAGACCATTGAAAGCGTGTTTTTCCTCTCGGAAATCCACGCCACGCTGCTCACGCACACCGGATGCACGGCAAACACCAGTGCGGCATGCCAGGCAGCATTGATTTTTATTTGGCCTAAAACACGCCACAACAGCATCGCCGCCAAGGCATGAAGCATCACGTTGACCACAAGATAACCCACCGGGTTTTCGCCCCAAAGCCGCCACTCAAACCAGAACATCGTCAACGTCAACCGCTCCAGCCAAAACGGCGCGTGCGGCTCAAAACGGGAAGCCGACGAGCCCGTGTCCAACCAGATTTCCCTCAAGCCATGCGGCGACTGTACGTGGGAATTGTTGGTGAGCAGCAAATCGTCGTCCCATAGAAACGAGCCATTCCAGACAGGGGAATACGCGAGCAGAGTTACCAGCGCCAGTGCCGCAACGCCTCCCCAGAATCTGCGACCACTGATGTTTCCTTCAAAAGGAGGCATTTCCGGTGGCGTCATTTGGTGTCCCGATACGGAATGCCCCGCGAAAATTTTGCCGCAAGCTCGCGGTTCTTCGCCGCCAGGCCAGCTTGGCTGAGTTCTATCGCCAGTTTCTCCGCCTCCTTTGCGGTGCTAGTTGCATCATCGAACCGCCCTGCCTCGGCGTACGCTGCGGCCAGGGTGCCGAGCATCAGCGGGATTTTTCGCTCGGTCTTTTCGCAGGCGCGCTCGGCCAGACGCACGGCTTCTTTGCCGTTGCGAATGGTTTCATCCGGGTGAGTGGCGAGAATCCAGGCCAGGTTGTTCAATGCCTCCGGGAAATAAGGGTCCAACCGGAGCGCCTTCCAGTTTTGTCGGATTGCCTCGCGGATATCGCCCGTCTCGGCGAGAATCACCGCCAGGCTGTAATGCGCCATCACGCTGTCAGGATTGAGGCGCACGGCTTCGAAGGCATGCGGCAGCGCTTCGGCGAACCTCCCCTCCCGTGCCAGGAGAAATCCGAGGTTGAACCGTGCGGGAAAGGAGTCGGGCTGCAACTTTGCTGCGACCTGATAACGATCAATGGCCTCGGCGTTCCGTCCCGCCGCGGAGAGCGTGTGGGCGAGGTTCAAGTGTGCCTGAAACAATTGAGGGTTCAGCTCCAGCGTTTTTTGAAAACGCTCGATGGCCGCGTCCACTCGTCCCTGGCGCATGAGGACCACCCCCAGCGACACGTGCGCGTCGGGTTCATCGGGGCGCAGGGCCAGCGCGGCTTCAAAATGCTTTGCGGCTTCCTCCAGGTTTCCGCCGAGCAAAGCCACATTGCCCAGACTGGCCCGCGCATGAAAATTGCCGGGTTCAATTGCCAGCGCGGCGACAAATTGTTCCTTGGCCCGATCCAGTTCACCGGCATCAAGAAACGCATTGCCCAGATTGTTGTGAGCGACGGGATTGTTGCTCGTCACTCGCAATGCGTGCTCGAACAACGTCACGCTGTCACGCCAATGCGCCACCTGACGCATCGTGAGCGCCGCGAAAATCACCAGGGCCAAAATCGCCCCTGCGGTCAAAAAGCGAGCCATCATGGGGCGAAATGCCCCAGGCCGAGGACTCCAGGCAATCGCGATAAAAATGCCGATGAGCGGCAGATACGTGTAACGGTCCGCCATGGCCTGGCCGCCTACTTGCACAAGTCCAACGACCGGCACCAGCATCCCGACAAACCAGAACCATCCCACGGGCAACGCCGGCACACGGCGCGCCAAAATCAGAACCAAGACAGTCAAGCCGGCCAGGATGAAGGCGGCGGCGATTACCATCCAAAGCGGCCATTCGCCCGGATGGGGGTAATACACCGCGAGATTCACAGGCCAGATCGTTTTGCCAAGATACCGCACCAGCGACACCATCGCGTTGCCAAGCCGGTCCCCGAAGGTCAACACCTCCATTGAGACGACAGCCTGCTTTTGTGCCTGCGCCCAAAGCGTGATGCCGCAGGAAATGGCCACGAGAATGAAAAACGGAATTTTTTCCACAGCCAGAGCGCGCAAATCCTTCCAGGAAAATGTAATTGTGGGGTTTGCGCACCCGGAAGCGGCAACGCCTGATTCCTCATTTTGAATTCGGAATTTGAAATTTGAACTTCGTTGAAATGGCCACCAGTCCAAAAGGAGCAGCACAAATGGGAGTGTTACCAGCATCGGCTTGCTCATCAGGCCCAGAGCGAAACACACCAGCGTGGCGGCATACCAGCGAGCCTGCCCTGTTAAGCTTTGCGATTTCGTTTCCACAAACCGCGTATAAGCCAACAGGGTGAGCATCGCGAAGAAACCGCTCAGCACGTCCTTGCGCTCGGACACCCACGCCACCGACTCGACATGCAGCGGATGCCAGGCGAACAGCGCCGCCGCCACCGAACTGCGCCAAGTTGAACCCGTAACCTTCCGGAGAAACAAAAAGAGCAGCACGACGCTGGCCGTGTGGAGCAACAGACTGGTAAGATGATGAAAGCCCGGGTTCATGCCGAAAATCTGCACATCGAGCATGTGCGACAGCCAAGTCACCGGATGCCAGTTGCCAGCATGGCCTCGGGCAAAAGCCGACGCGACGCCCTCGAAGGAAAGCACCTTGTGCACCTGCGGATTTTCAGTGACATAATCAGGATCGTCATAGTTGACGAACTCGAAGGTCGTCACTGGCCAGAAAAAGAGGAGCGTCAGAAAAGCCAGCGCGCAGGCGACGAGGACTGGCGCGCGGCTGTTGTTGGTTTGGCTCATGAGAAAATATACCGCGTCATCATCGGGAAACGGTTTGGAGTTGCTGCAACTGGGAGCGGGCTTCGGCATGATCCGGCTCAAATCGAAGCACCTCGTTGAATCGCCCGGCAGCCTCCACCGTATTGCCCTGGCGCATGGCGATCATTCCAAGCTGAAAAAGAGACGGCACATAGCCCGGCGACGCCCGCAAAGCCAATGCATAATGATGCGCCGCCTTCACAAGGTCTCCGGTCTCCAAATACGCGGTGGCCAAATTGTGATGGCCCACCACATTGTCCGGACGCAATTCCACGACCCTGGCGTACGCTATTTTGGCAGCCTCCATGTCGCGCTGGCGAACAGACACCAGACCGAGATTCATGTGCGCCTCCACGTAGTTGGGATTGAGCCGGATGGCTTCGATGTAATGCGGGCGCGCCTCCTCTGGCCTGCCCTGATTGAGCAGCGCGTTGCCCAAGTTGTGGTGTCCCTCCGCCAACCCGGGATAAACAGCCAGTCCCTTGCGGAACTGATCCTCGGCCTCGGCCAACTGACCTTTCTCGGCCAGCGCAATGCCCAGGCTGGCGTGGGCGGTGTAATTGCCGTCGGTGACCCGGAGCGCATGGCGGAAAAGCGTTTCACTGTTTCGCCACTCAACGACCTGGGCGCGCGTCAACCCAAAACACGCCACCAGAACCACACCCGCACCACCCGCAAGCGCGACGCGATGCATCGGCCACCGGGCCAAGAGGGCGTGTAGCCCCCAGGCAATAACGATGTTGATTCCAATCATGGGCACGTAGGTGTAGCGGTCGGCCATGGATTGAATGCCCACTTGCACCAGGCCAATCACCGGCACCAGCGTTCCAAGGTACCAGAACCAGCCAAAAGTCAAATAAGGCCATCGCCTGGCCACACGCCCCGCCGCCATTGTGATGATGACCAAACCCGCCGCGCAGGACAATACCAGCCAACCCGGCCAGGACTTGGGATGCGGATAAAACACCGCCAGATTCTCGGGCCAGAAGATTTTTCCGAGGTAGCGAAAGTACGAAACCACCGCGTTGTCCATGCGGGAGGAAAGGGACAGCTCAGTCAGGGTCCGCACGCTCCCCTCGCTTTTCTGCGCCCAAACGGTCACGAAGCAAAAGACGGCAGTGACAACGAAGAAAGGCCATTTCTCCACAATCAGCGCGGAGAGTTGCCTTGCAGAAAATGAGGCGTTTGTTTTGGTTTCCAGCTTGAAATTGGAAATGCGCTGCAAGGGCCAGAAATCGAGCAGAAGCAGCACAAACGGCAGCGTCACCAGCATCGGCTTGCTCATCAGGCCCAGGGCGAAGCACAGGAGCGACATTGCAAACCAGCGGGCAGCACGGGATGAGTCCGCTTTTAGTTTTATGTTTTGAGTGTTGAGTTGCGCATACCTCACATACGCCCACATGGACAAAACCCAGAAGAACGTGCTGAGGACGTCTTTGCGCTCGGACACCCACGCCACCGATTCCACCCGCAACGGATGGGCCGCGAACAAGGCCGCCGCAAAGGCGCTGCGCCAGGCCGCACCGGTGATCTTATGGAGAAATAAAAAGAGCAGAAGCGCGTTGGCCGCATGGAGCAACACGCTCGTGAGATGATGCTTGGCGGCATTGTTCGGCCCGAACAACTGGGCATCAAGCATGTGAGAAAGCCAGGTGACCGGGTGCCAGTTGCCGGTTTGCGACGACCGAAACGCCCAGGCGATGCCTTCGGATGTCAGTCCGTTTTGCACGCGTGGATTGTCCGTGACGTACAGCGGGTCATCATAATTGATGAAGCCGTTTTTCTGAACGCCCCAGAATGCCGCCAGCGTGAAGATCACCAGCCCAAGGCCGATGAACAGGATGTGGCGGCGTTTAGGCGCGGACGGCATGACGCAGAAATCTGATAAGAGCCGCCAACAGCCGCAAGGCTAATTTCGCAAATGGACAATGACCCTTGGAATTGTGACTGCGCGATCGCCTGCATGGCGCGCAAGCGAGCGAAGGGAACTCACATCCAAATCACGCCAGCAAGTCCTTGATGACCTGCCCGCCGACCTGGCTCAACTGCTTGAAGCGCCCGGCGTGGAAATAGGTAAGTTGATTGTCGTCCAGCCCCAGCGCGTGAAGAACTGTGCAGTGGACGTTCTTGAGCGGATGCACGACCTCCACGGCCTTTTCGCCGATCTCGTCCGTCGCGCCGATGACGTGCCCGGCCTTCACGCCCGCGCCCGCAAACCACATCACCTGTCCTTTGGGATTGTGGTCGCGCCCGAACTGCACGCCGCCGCCGCGAATGCCGTTGTCGGGAGAACGCCCGAATTCGCCGCCCCAGATCACCAGCGTGCTGTCGAGCAAGCCGCGCCGTTTCAAATCCTTCAACAACCCGGCAATCGGCTTGTCCACCGACTTGATGCGCGCGCTGTGGGCCTTTTCCAGATAATCATGCGAGTCCCAGCCGCCGGAGTAAACCTGCACAAAGCGCACGCCCTGCTCCACCAGGCGCCGCGCCAGAAGACACCGCCGCCCGAAGTCATCGGTGTCGGCGTCGCCGATGCCGTATAGCTCCTGGGTCTCCGCCGATTCCTTTTTCAGGTCGATGATTTGCGGCGCCTCCATCTGCATGCGGTAGGCCAGTTCGTAAGATTCCAGCCGCGCGGGCAACGCCTCGTGCCCGGGATATTTCTGCTGATGAAGGCGGTTCAATTCGGCCATGAGATCGAGGTTTTTGCGCTGCAACTCGCGCGTGACTCCGGCTGGCGGATGCAGATCCAGAATCGGCGAACCCGTGGGCCGCAGCGGCGTGCCCTGAAAGTGCGCGGGAAGAAAGCCGTTCGACCAATTGGCCGAGCCGCCCTGCGGATACGCCGACTCGGGCAGCACCACAAAGGCGGGCAGGTTCTCATTGACGGTGCCCAGCCCGTAGGTCACCCACGAGCCGATGGCCGGATCACCGCCGAACTGGTTGCCCGTGTTGAGGTGGTACATCGCCGTGGGATGATTGACGCTCTCGGCCTGCGCGCCCTTGTAAATGCACAGGTCATCCACGCAGTCGGCGAGGTGATGGAAGTTCTCGCAGATGTCGATGCCGGCCTTGCCCGCCTTGCGGAACTTGAACGGGCTTTGCACGAAGTAGCGTTTGCCGCTGGCCATGGCGGAGGCGAACTTGCTCTCTCGCTCAAATTCCTTGAGGTGCAGATCGGCCAGCTTCGGCTTGGGGTCGAAGGTGTCGATGTGGCTGGGGCCGCCTTCCATCAGGAGAAAAATGCACGCCTTGGCTTTGGTCGCGTGGTGCGGCTTTTTGGGCGACAACACGCCCGCTTGCGCCTGTTCCCGCGCCAACAGTGACGTCAATGCCAGTCCGCCCAGCCCGTAACCGAGCCGGTACATAAACGCCCGGCGGTTGAGGGCGAAAGCGTCTCGATGGGAAAGCATGTGAGGATTCATGGCTGCCTTTTTATTATGGTCGTGTCGGAATCCATTTTCGAATCGGGGTGAACCGTGCGATTGCCACAGCCGTAAAGGTTGCGTGGATCCTCGTCGCCATCGGGAAGCCCGTGACAAATAACGGGGTGTTCCCGCCAGGCGAACAGCAATGCGGCGATGAGCAAAATCCCGGGCACCGCAAACACCCACTTCCCTGTTTCCTCAAAGAAATGAACGCTCACAATCAGCGAAACGAAGGCAAACACCGAACTCCACAGGCACTTGGCTTTGATCCTGTAATTTTTAGGATGCTTCCATCCTCCACCGGCGACTATGGCGTGTTGAGGTTTCATTCTTTGCCTTGTCAGGAATAAGTGAACGCGATTGATTAAAACCGGCTAAATGCAATGCGGCCAGTCCTTGGAGTGCGCCGGCTTGACGGCGCTTTGCTCCGGCGGGGCCTGGCCCGCCGCCGTTGGCGACAGGTCGCCAGCCACTGAAAGCGGTGCCAAGGCACCGCACTCCAAAGGATCGCACTTTGTCGCCAATTCTTTCATTTCCCTTTCACTTCTTGCGCTTCAATACACATATACAAACTCGTTGCTGTTGAGGAGCACCAGGCACAACTCGGCCAGCGCGCGGGTCTGGGGCGTCACCTCGCTGGGGCGCAAATTGTACTGATACCCGGCCATGTCCCAGTCTTCCTCAAACTCGAACATCTCGCCGGTCAGTTCCTCGACCATCGCCCGCGTGACTTTTACAGGATATTGAAAATCCGCCGGAGCCGTTTTCCGGTGATGCTCGAACGTGGTTTTTAAATGCGCCTGGCAGGCTTTCATTTCCTTTGCAGTCGGGCTGCGGCCATAGGCCAGTTCAAAGGCCAGTTTTATTTGACCAGAACTGCCTTTGGCCGAGCGGGCAACGCGGTCGGCCATCGCCAGCGCGAAATCATGCGCGAACTGGCTGTTGAACAGCGCGAACACCTGCGGCGTCACGGTGGTCTCGTCGCGGCGCTCGCACGCGTTTTCCGTCGGCGCGCTGTTGAACACCTCCAGCAGCGGATTGATCAGGCTGCGAATCTGGATGGTGTACACCGTGCGACGGTTCCGCTCGGCGCGGGTGGGCGACGGCACAAACGGCGGCGCCGTGCTGCCCATGACGTGGCGCGGTTGCAGCGCGGCCTCAAGGTTGATCTCCGGAAACACGCCCGGGCCGCCCATTTCCAGGTTCAACTGGCCGGAGACAAACAGAACGCTGTCGCGCAATTCCTCAGCCGTCAGGCGACGCGGCAGAAAGCGCGCCCACAACGGCTCCTCCGGGTCCGCGCTGCGAATCGCCTCCATGTCCGGGTGCTGGGTGCTCTGCTGGTAGGAGTGGGAACGCACGATCAACCGGTGCATTTCCTTCACGCTCCAGCCGCGCTCCACAAAGTAACCGGCCAGCCAGTCGAGCAATTCCGGATGCGTCGGCTTGTTGCCCATTTTGCCGAAGTTGTTGCTGCTTTTGACCAGCCCCTTGCCGAAATGATGCTGCCAGATGCGGTTGACCATGACCCGCGCGGTCAACGGATGCTCCGGGCTGGCAATCCACTGCGCCAGCTTCAACCGACGGCCCTCGGTGCTCTGCGGAATGGTGTTCCAGTCCGTCGCCAGCTTGCTGTCATCGGAATTGTGGACCGCACTGAGCACGCCCGGCAGGACGGCCTCACCGGGCGATTCAAGGGCGCCGCCCAGCAGCACATGCAGCGCCGGTGTCTCGACTTTCTTTGCCAGGCCGCCGCTGGAAACGCTGTAGGCCTTGGGCGCGTAGCGTTGCAGCTCGCGCTCGTAAAACTCGATGCGCTTACGCAGCACCTTCTCCAGCCCGAGATCCTCATGCGTCAGGCCGTACTCCCGCTTGGGCCGCTCCTTTAACGGCAAATCCCGGAGGTTTTTGACGCCCCGCTCCTTCACGTACGCCTTCACCGCCGCGTCCCGTTTGGCACGGATGGCGGCCAGTTTTTCGCGGTTGAGTTCGATGAACCGGCTGACGCGCTCTGTCTTCTCTGAAAAGCCCCGCGTGTTTTCTCCGGGCAGAAACGGCACGTCGCGCAACTCAAACTGCGCCGGGGCGAAAATGCTCTGGAATCGGTAATAATCCTTGGCGGGAATCGGATCGAATTTGTGGTCGTGGCACTTGGCGCAGGCCAGCGTCAACGCGTTGAAGGTCGTCGCCACGCTATGGGCCACGTCGTCCAGGAACAACTGCCGCGTGACCGCCTCCACGCTCATGCCGGTGTGCTCCCACGGGCCCATCCGCAACATGCCCACCGCAATCAACTTCTCCGGGTCGCCCGAGTCCATTTCATCGCCCGCAATCTGCTCCATGACAAACTGGTCGTAGGGTTTGTCGGCGTTGAAGCTGCGGATGACGTAGTCGCGGTAACGCCAGGCGTTGGGCCGCTCGTAGTCGTTGGAAAACCCGTCGCTGTCGGCGTAGCGCACCACATCGAGCCAGTGACGCCCCCAGCGCTCGCCGTAGCGCGGCGAGGCCAGCAGACGCTCTACCACCTTGTCAAAAGCCTCGGGCGAGGTGTCATTCTGAAACGCTTTTATTTCCTCCAAAGTCGGAGGCAACCCGGTGAGGTCGAACGTGACGCGGCGAAGGAGCGCCAGCTTGTCGGCGCGCGGCGCGGGCTTCAAACCCTTCCCGTTTAATTTCTCCCGAATGAAGGCGTCAATGGGGTTTTGCGTTCTTTGGTTGGCGTCTGGAGTTTCAGGAATAGCCACGCTCTTGACCGGCCGGAACGCCCAAAGGTCCTCCTCCTTGTAGTCCCATTTTGCAACGGCTCTGGACGCAGGTTCCGTCCACGGCGCGCCGGCCAGGATCCATTGCCGAAGGGTTTCAATCTCCTCGTCGGAAAGTCTGTTGCGCTCCTTGGGCGGCATCTTGAGCTTGTCGGTCCGGAGCACGGCGCGGAACAGCGGGCTGTCGTCGGGCTTGCCGGGCACCAGCGCGGGCGCGCCGCTTTCGCCCCCCTTGAGCAAACCCTCGCGGCTGCGCATGTCCAGGTCCGCCTCGCGGTCCTTCTCCTCGCCGTGGCACCCGAAGCATTTGGCCTCCAGCAGTGGATGCACCTTTTGGGAAAATAAAACCGCGCTGCCGCCCTCGGATCCGGTCGAATCGGGCGCGGCGAAGGCAAAAGGCGTCAACAGCAAACCAGCGGCGATGAATCGCAACACAGGACACGCCAATGGCCGGGCAAAGCGCATGAGAATCTGCATGGAACCTGCCATAATGGACGCCGACCGACAATGCTGCGGTTACACAGGTACATGGGATTTATATAAACTCGGGACGAGCAGCAGTGAGTTACAATGGATCAAATACCCCTTCCATTTCACAACTCATCGGCTTGGTTATCATCACTCTTGTAGAATGCAAAATATCGCAAGTATTTGTTTAAGCCGGCAGTGGTTAATTTATATTTAATACCTTCCTTGTTTTCTACGAGTCCAAGCAATATGAACTGGTCCAGTATTTGATCAGCAGTTGGAACTGGCGATTCAACAAAAACCTCAATTTGTCCGATGAGTTTTTGACCATTGGAATCGGTTCCTTCGACGGAAAATTCCGAATAATGTTCTGAAATATAACTGGAATACTCTGATTCAATCTTGTTTAGAATTGCCCAATTCTTCATGGAATTTGCCAGGCCGTAAAACACGTCGTCCCAAGTTGTTTCCAATTCGCTAATTCTGAATTTTGTATTTCGGTTTTTTGAGAATCTAAATTTAATCAATATTTTGTCTTCCCCACCCGCAAGGTCGTTAGTGCCCATCTCGGCCAAAATTGATTCGTTGAATAACTGCAATTCTTTGTTCTTCGCTTCCAGTTCCGTGAACTTAGCCGACATCTTGTTCATGTCCATGTGGAGGTGAATTATCTGACGCATCAAATCTTTATTATCTTGACCGGATGCTTTTACCCAACCGACTTGAGGGAAATTAGCAATAGCCAGTGACAGACTTGCGAGAACTTTGATCTGTAAATCAGCTGCATTTGTCCAAGTGTTCACATGATGTTTTGATGCCTTTTTTCTGAACGCGTCCAATTTCATTTTCACGTCAGGATCTAAATCTGATTTATTAATGGGTATGTTTTCAGGTGATTCATGCATGAAAACCAAAATATGGCGTCCCAATTTGACGGCCAAGTCATACTCCTTTTCGGTATAACTGACTCCATCATCATCTACCGACCCGTATTTCCCTCCAATGATGAGGACATAGTAATCGGAATCTTCAATCAACCGTTCAATGAGCTCCCAAGGTGTGGAATTGGCAGCTGGAAATGTTTCCATTCCCATCGGAAACTGATGAAGTTTTAAAATGGCGTTCAGAACGGCCTCCCGCTCCTCCTTCAAGTCCCTAAACGTGGAACTTACGAAGATTTGGTAACGTGGTTGATTTTTTTTATCCATGTGAAATCGAGTTATCGAACTTCCACAATTCCTCTTTCGATAGCAACACAATGCTTAAACTCACCATTTTTAATAGTTTTTGCTTTATTTCCCCTTCAATCCAAAGCTCCGTCAGGAGCGGCATATTCCGCCCCTAACGGGGCTTCCTGTTTTTCTGGCGCCATTTGACTACAATGATTTGTCTTCTGACGGAGCTGCGACACAACAACAACACCATGGCACGGCATGGTGGT
>CALJZV010000518.1 GCA_937983475.1 uncultured Verrucomicrobiales bacterium | reverse complement strand
GCTGGGTTTGGGCGCGGGCCGCAAAGTGCCCCATTGGGATGAGCAGAAGCAGCAATTTGTGCCGGTGATGGAGGCCAACCTGACGCTTAGTTTCGACCATCGCGTGCTCGACGGCGGCGGCGCGGGCCGGTTGCTGTCGCGCGTGGCGGCCCTGCTGCAAGCGCCGGAGAAATTATAAGCCCGTTCCAGACTGTTCGACGGCTGAGGGATCTGGGTTTTGGCAAATATGAACATTGGGATTATGCGGTTTAAAAAATGGATGACACCATGCGGTGCCGTCTGCCTTTTGCTGGTTGTCAACGGTTTCAGCAACCCGTTTCCCCATCATTTGTTCCCACGCACTCACGATGACTTCGTGGCCAAGGCTGTGGCCTATGGAAACGGACGATATGTGGCGGTGGGAATCAAGGGGCAGATTCTTGTTTCCAAGAACGGGAAGGAATGGATGCCGCATTGCTTGAAAACTGAGGATATCATTACCCCCTTAAACTACACATCCAAGACTTTCTCATACGGAGGCAGTAGCTTGACTGTTATAGTAAGCACGAATGCTGAAGTCAGGGCTGATGGTTTGAGGACATTCGAAGCGGGCCTCACGCTGGCCGCCGTTGCTTATGGCTATCGGGGTTTTGTTGCCGTGGGGGACCAAGGGACCGTCCGCCTTTCAGAAACTGGCGAAACATGGAAAGTTTGCCGGCCGGGAGTTTACGACGATCTGAAAGGGATTGCTCACGCCAACGACAGCTATGTCGCCGTGGGGGACAACGGGCGGATCCTTTCTTCACGGGACGGCCTTCATTGGAATGTTGAAAATTCGGGAACCACCAATGGTTTGAATGCTGTGATTTATGTTCCGTCGGGCGTTTTTGTCGCGGTTGGCAATCAAGGGATCGTTCTGACTTCTTCAGATGCATCAAACTGGGTTTTGCACCAGACCCCATGCTCCAAGCCATTGACCAGCATCGCTTACGGAAACAAGACCTTTGTTGCGGCCTCTGCGATCACTGGATCTGTGGTGACGTCATCCGACGGCATCAAATGGACGAAGCAATGGGTAGGCTTTTCATTATTACAGGGTGGGGGAGGCCTGGCATTTGGCAACGGACTCTTTGTCGCCGTTTCACCAACATCCCTTCCTAAAGTCTCACGTGATGGTATTCGATGGGAATCTGTTCGCGATCGTCGCCCATTGGGATATTATTTGTGCGCTGTTGTTTATGGGAATCGGCAGTTTGCTGCGGTGGGTCAAACCCAAATTATGTTATCCACAAATGGAACGAATTGGAATGAGCAGGTATTTGGGCCATCCCGTTTAATGTATGGTTATGAACATGATATGATGTTCCTTAAACCAAGAGGTTTTCAAGTGGGCAACCACCTTGAAACCTATGACGGACAAACTTGGACTACAGCCTCTTTGAATCCGATTTCAGGAAATGTTTACGGCAATGAAGTCGTTGCTATGAATAATTCCTCCAAGCTGATTGTTATTGCGTCCGATGATGGAATCACATGGAGGCGATTAAATACTAAAAAATCCCAATCAGAACAGTTGACGCCGCCGGAATCAGGTGGACAAGTGGCCGCCATTAAAAAAGTCAACTTGTTGGTTTTAAACCCTGAAAACCGAACGACCAACAAGGGGCTTGAATTCGGCATTGCCGGGGAGCCTGGAAGAATTTACCGAGTGCAGGCATCCACCAACCTGGAACACTGGGTTGATTTGGGCACATTCACAAATCTTGAAAGCACCATTCAGGTGGTGGACGTATCATCGACCAATTTTGACAGGCGTTTTTACAG
>CALJZV010000517.1 GCA_937983475.1 uncultured Verrucomicrobiales bacterium | reverse complement strand
GGTTGCCAATGGCCGACAGCGTCGGCGCGGCGTTCACTTCATTGACGGTCACGGTGAAGGCTTTGGTGTCACTCAAGGCGGGATTGCCATTGTCCGTCGCACGCACGGTAATCGGATAGCTACCCGGTCCCTGTGCCTCGGTCGGTGTCCAACTGAACGCGCCGGTCACACCGTCAATCGCCGCTCCCGAGGGCGCACCCGCGTCGAGGCTGAAGGTTGTGGCTTTGGCGACGACAAAGTTGTCGAGATAAACATTGTAAGCGCCCATGCCGCCAGCCGGCACAATGGCCAGTTGTTCAAGCACGCCTTTGCCAGTCGTAAGCGACTCCAATATTCCGTTGCCGGTCATTGCAGCGGCAGGCTCGGCAGGAAGATTGAACTCCACTGTCGTCCACGTCCCAGCAGTGACAGTGCGTGTCGGGATGGGGCCGGTTCCGGCGAGGCCCGTTGCGCCGACAAACTCAATGGTGCCGGTCGTTCCGCCATCGGCTCCGAACGCGGCTGTGGTGTCAGTTTCGCGAACGCCCAACGCGATTTGAAGGTCCTTGTCCGTGTAGATGTCAAATTTAAACACCTGTCCTTGGGCGAGGGTAGGGTTCGGAATGTTTGCCACACTCGCGGTGGTCAGGCGCAGCCATGGATTGGTTGTTCCGGTTTTGAAGGTCCAGGTTGCTCGCAACACCTTGGCGCTGGGGTTGCCAGCCGGAAAACTCGTGGTGACGCTGCTGAAATTAGTGGCGGTCGTGTCAATAAACGCACTGGTGCTTCCGGAATGAAGTGGCGTGCGGAACATTACGGTTCCGTTGGCCGTGCCATCCGAAAAACCTTCAAAATCGGCGACTGTTTGGACGGTGACAGCAGCACCGGCATCGGTGGCCTTGGCCACCAATGTTACAATTGCGGCTTCGTCCACAGTTTGGTTCGCAATGGTCGTCAAAGCGGGCGGTGTATTGGCCGAATTGACAACAACCGTGAATGTCTTGGCATCGTTCAAGGCAGGGGAGCCGTTGTCCGTAACGCGAACCGTGATGGAGTTTGTGCTGGGAGCCTGTTGCGCGGTGGGCGTCCAGGTGAACGCGCCGGAGGAGGAATTGATCGATGCTCCCGAGGGCGCGCCGGCATCCAAGCTGTAAGTCAACGTGTTGGCGGGCAAATCTCCATCGGAAGCGGAGGCTGTGAACGATAGCAACTGCCCGTCAAGAATCGTGTAATTGGCGATCGACGAAAGCACCGGGGCGACGTTCACCTCGTTGACCGTCACGGTGATCGTTTCAAAGGCGTTCAAGTTCGGCGAACCGTTGTCCGTCACCCGAACGGTGATTGGATAACTGCCCGGCCCCTGAGCCTCGGTCGGCGTCCAGGTGAACGCGCCGGAGGAGGCGTTGATTGACGCTCCCGAAGGCGCACCCGCGTCCAGGCTGTAGGTCAGCGTGTTGGCCGGCACATCGGTGTCATTGCCCACGGCTGTGAACGTCAGCGCGCTGCCTTCATTGACCGTCCGGTTGCCGATGGCCGACAGGGTCGGCGCGGCGTTCACTTCATTGACGGTGGCTGTGAAGGATTTTGTGTCGCTCAGGTTGGGATTACCATTGTCCGTCACTTTTACCGTGATGTTGTAAGTGCCCGGCCCCTGCGACTCGGTTGGTGTCCAACTGAACGCGCCCGAAGAGGCATTGATGGTGGCACCGGATGGGGCTCCTGGCTCCAAACTGTACGTCAATGTTTGAGCAGGAATGTCCGTATCGTTAGCCGACGCGGTGAAGGTGAGAGCGCTGCCTTCGTTGACTGTCTTGTTGCTGATGGCGGACAGAACCGGCGCTGTGTTGCTGAAGAATTTAAGGATGTCAGCCATGTATTCATTGCGGACGGTGGCGCTGGTGATCGTTTCAAAGGGGAAACCAAAGATGATCACTTTTCCGCCGCTGACCGTGCCGTTGTATTGGAGGGCGGCCGCCCCGCCAATGCCGCCGACATAATTGATGGCCGCAATCGAGCCGTTGGTCGGAGTCAGGACGTCAGGAAATTCAACCCAGTAAATGCCCTTCTTGCCGTCGTCGAAGGCGCCAGTGGCGTTGCCGGCAAAAATGGAGCCGGTTGCGGCGCTGAACGACCAGCTTTGCGAATTGTCATGGGTATTGTTAAGCAGCTTGGCCCGCAGATTGTTGTTGAAAAAGGCGCGATCTGCGGTCGTTGGTCCCGAGGCGCGATCGAGGTCCCAGGCGATTTCCGAACCGGAGACAAAGATATTGCCGTTGGCGTTGAGGTAGTTGATGACCAGCGTTTGCTCCGCGCTGCTGAAGGTTTCGTCCACGGTGGATTCGTTGCCGCAGGCCCAAATGACCGCCGCATAGCTAGACAGGCTTACTTGGCCATTGATGACCGCTTCATTCTGGCAGGTGTCGAAAGGCATGCCGTAGGCGCTGATCGCCTTGCCGTGCTGCACGACGTAATCAAAGGTGTTGGCGGTGCGGGTCAGGACGCGCTCGAAGGTGCCGCTGTTGCCGGGCGCCGTGTAATTGGTTGTGGTCAGAGATTGGCGCAGGTTGGCAAACCGGCCCATCCGGTCGTAGCCATTCACAAACAGAGCCTTGGGAGTTGTGGCAACACTCGCGCGGCGGCAACCGACCGTTTCCGAAGGCATGGATTCACCGCCGGCATTCACGGCTGCCACGCGGAAATAATAATCCACATCGGCGCTTAAACCCGTCAAGGTTGTGGACGTTGTGCCACCGCCGCTGACCGTCACCGGATTGCCAAAGCCGTAGCCATCGGTGGAGCGATAAACGACATAGCTTGTGGCCGCGCCGCTTCCAGCTGAACTGGTGGGAACCGCCCAAGAAATCACAATGCCGCCGGTACCGTTGGCGACCGCACGGACATTGGTGGGGGGTTCGGGCAGAAAATTGAGCGGCAGGCCATCGAATTCATTCATGTATTTGACCACAGCCTGGAGGCTGGTTCGTGCAACCCAGTTGCGGACCTTGGGATCGCGCATCAATTGAGAATCGCTGACATTGTCGTGGTAGGAGACTTCGATAATCGTGGCATCGAATTCGCCGCTGATGCTGTTGTTGTTGATTTCGCCAAAAGCGTAATCGCTGCGGGCGAGGGTGACGCTGGATCCTCGGTTGTGCCAGGCCACTTCCAGGGGGGGCGCTCCGATGCCCACCAGGTCGTCATTGAGCTCCTGGCCGATAAGCTGCGCCCAGCGGAATTGATTGGGTGTGGCCGTTCCTGGAAAGAGGGTGGAGTTGTTATAGAGGCCAATACATCCCCGGGATGAGCCGCTGCCAGCGTTGGAGTGAAAGCCAAGATAGATGCGCTTGTAAATGTTTTCGGCTGCTTCGCGGTTCATTTCCCTGGCCATGCGTGCCGGAGCGCCCACGTTGTCGTCCTGGTCGCTTCCCGAACCGTTGTATAACGTCGAGGACATGCCCTGGCCGACCATGCGCTGCACCCAATAGCGCGAACACTCCTCCTCGCGCGGATACTTCGAAACGGTCGGGGTTTCTGATGCCAATGGAGTAGGCACCACGTCGCCCATGCCGTTTCCGAAGCGGATGGCATCGGCGATAATGACCGATCCAAGAGTGGGGGTTGGTTCAAGGTTGCTGATGATTACCGAACCGTTGGCCGCGCTGGAGCCGGCATTGAAATAGTAGGTTCCCAAATACACCCAGCCGTTCCCCACCATGTGGTGCGGGATTCTCACCTGTGACTGGCCGCCGGTGTGGTTGATGCGATAAAGCTGCTTTGTGCGGTCGCTGCCATGGCGCGCCCAAGTGTAAACCGGATAATAACCAGCGACCGGGATATTCGGCGTATAGGTGGCGGTGGCCGTTTCGCTCGAAGCAATGGAGGTCCAGCGATAGGGTGTCTGGCCAGCGCTGCCATAAAAAATGGTGGAGGAGCTGTCATTCCACGTCCCTGCCCAAGTGACCGCGGCGCTAGTGTTGTCCAGCACGACTTCATTGGTCTGGTTGCCGATGGGGCGGAACGCCACTACAGTGGCCCCGGCGTTAAAGGCGTAATAGGCAAACATGTTCATCTGGTCGAGGTTGCCGTAATCCTCCACCATCTCCTGGGACACGCCGCGCTGGGTGACCCATTTGCCCTGCGTTTCATTGTCGTAAGTCCAGCCATGGCCGCCGGATGTGAACACAATGCGGTCGGTCAGGGCGCCTGCCGGCTGTGTTCCAGCAGGCGCAATGGCCCCGGAAACATTGGCCAGACTCGCCGACTCCTCCGCCGGTTGGCTTTTGCCCTTGCCGCGATCATTGCGCTTGGGGCGGCTGCCGTCCTTGTAGGTTTCGAAGAAATCGGGCGAGTGTTTCACTTTAAAACTGGGATCATCCAGCAACTTGTCGCGCATCGAACAGGTGTCGTCGGAACAAACATGCGTGTCGGCGGTTCCGGCGTGCTTGCCGGAGGCAGCCAAGCCGCTTGACGCCGCCAACAACGTGGCGATGATGGCCAAAGCTTTGCCGGCGGCGATGATGACAGGGCGCTTCTGAACGACGGAGGCGCGGCATCGATAACTGGGAATGTGGAGTTTCATGGGGTTTCGGATTTGAAGCGATGATGTCTCCCGTGGCTGCACGAAAAACATCCTATGGTGGAGTGGTTTTATTGTTGTCGTGTTTGGGTGTATTTCTCCCAATACGATAAAAGCAGCGAAGAATCGGGGGCGCTGGCTAAATGAATTGGGATGCCTCGTTTTTAATGGAAAACGAAGGAAAATGTCAATGGTTGTGCTGTTTTTTGTTACGCGTAGCAGCGTAAAACTACTGACTTGGCATTTTTAAATGACCTTCAGTAATTGAGCGGCGATTTGGGATGGCGGTATCTCAGTGATGCAAAGCGGCTTGGGATGAACGCAATGCCAATCGCAGTGGAAGCAGGGCAGGGGATTTGTCAGCCACACTTGTTTTGCCGACCGCTGCCATGGGCCGAAGACTCCATAATGGCCGCCGCCCATGACGACCACGGTGGGCTTGTTCAATGCGGTGGCGACGTGCGCCGTTGAAGTGTCCACCGTCAGGACTCCCCGGCAATGGGCGACCGTCCCGCAGAAATCCAGAAAGCTGCATGCTCTTAGCACCTCCACACCGCCGATGTTTTTCTCCCAGGCGCGCTGTGCCAGTTGCTGCAACCGACCTCGCTCGGACGGCCCGCCGCACAAGACCAATGGCGAATTAGTAGCGCGCCTGACCTCCTTCAGCACCGCCAGCATCTGTGCTTCAGGATAATCGCGAATGGCTCTGCTGGCGTAGGGAGTGACCAGAATGGAATCGCCTGCCTTGGGTTCAAAGGACATAAACCGCGGAAGAATCGTTTCTGAGTTTACCGGAGCTTCAACGACACGCTCCACCACCAACCGATGCGCTTCGAGTTCCAGGCATGAGCCGCTCGGCGCCTGTGGCGGCTGCGGCAATTCTTCGGTTAATTCATGTCGCCATATTTTCTCATCAGCTTCCAATTGGCTCAGAGTCGAGTTGGCCATCCCAATCGAACGTCCTGCACTAACCCACGACAAGACCAAATGATGCACCACCGCGCCGCGATGGCGCAGGCAGATAAGGTCTTCAAAAGCCGAGTTACTTAGACTTCTGCGATGGTTCCACCAAAGTGGAAGCGCGTTGCGGATACCGCCCCCATCAGCCGGCAGCTCCATCACGGCGGCTTGCGGAAATTCAAGCCGAGCCAACTCACCAACCTCCTGAAAAACAATCAACGCGCACTGGTCCTCGCCGTAGTGCCGGGTCAATGCCCGGATGGCTCCCAGAGCGAGAACAAAATCGCCGAGTCGGTCGAGTTTGAATATGCCCGCGCGAAAGCGCCTTGAGGCGAAACGCAAAGGGCTTTGTTTTCCTGCCATCAGCCGGATCAATGGCTTTCTAAGGGCGACGGGCATCATGGAGTGAAATGCCGGTTGAGATCCCTGAGTATTTTTTG
>CALJZV010000516.1 GCA_937983475.1 uncultured Verrucomicrobiales bacterium | reverse complement strand
GCTGATAGGCCAGCGGAACGCAGAAATAGGAAAAAATCAGGGCGATGACAAAGACGTTGTCCATCGAAAGGGACAACTCAATGATGTAGCCGGTGAGAAATTCCAGCGCCTCCTCCTTGCCCCGCAAAGGCACCAGCGCCCCGGCAAACGCCAGTGAAAGAGTGAACCAGATGGAGGTCCAGATCAGCGCCTCCTTGAATTGGACCACATGCGCCTTGCGGTGGAAGACGCCCAGATCCAGAGCCAAAAAAAACAAGACGGCCAGAATGAACCCCGCCCAATGCCAAGCAGTGATTTCAATCAATGCAAGCATGCAAGGCAGGAGGCATCATCGCCTGTTTAGTCTGGCTATCAGGGTGTCGCGGGGCTGGCGCCCTCGACCGACACAGTCGCTGCCTGCCTGGGCCGCTCTCCTTTGTGCCACCAGAGCACCAGCGCGCCTGCGATGTAAATACTGGAATAGGTGCCGGTCAGAATGCCCACCAGAAACAGGAAGGCAAAATCGTTGATCACGCCGCCGCCAAAAATATACAGCGACAGCGTGGCCAGAAACACCGTGCCGGAGGTGATCACCGTGCGGCTCAAGGTTTGATTGAGCGCTTTGTTGATGATCTCCCGGAAAGTCCCCTTGAGACCCAATTTCAAGTCCTCACGAATGCGGTCAAAAATAACGATTGTGTCGTTCATCGAGAAACCAATGATTGTCAATATTGCCGCCACAATAGGCGCATTGAGTTCGCGACCGGTCAGAAAGAACCAACCCAGGGACATCAGAATGTCATGGACCACGGCAACCACGGCGGCAACAGCAAAGGAAAACTCGTATCGCAACGCCACATACACCAGGATGCCGAACATCGCCAGCAAGGCGGCAATCGCTGCCGAGCGTTGGATTTCCTCGCCGATCACCGGCCCGACCTTGTCAAGGGCAATGCGCTCAAATTTGGCTTGGGGAAACGCCTCTTTCAACGTCTCCTCGACCCTGTCGCCTGTGTTATAAGCAGTGGTGATGCGCAGATTTTCAGTTCCGGAGGTCACGTCGCGCTGGTACTGCATAGGCGTTTCGCCGACCTTGATTTCCTCGATTTTCTTTCTCAGTTGGCCCATTTCCACCTTGTTGGCCGGGTCAAACCGCAGCACCAGTGTGTCGCCTCCCGCAAAATCCACGCCAAGCACGCCTGAACCACGTTGAAAAATGCCGTATCCCATGCCCACCAGAATCAGCAACCACGAGGCATAGAAGGCTGGCTTGGCCCACTTCATGAAATCAAATTTGGTGTGGCCCACCAACTGTAGCATCTTGACCGAGGTCAGCATGTTGCGCTCGACCATCATGTCAAAAATCAACCGGGTAAACACCAGCGCGGTGAACATGCTCACCGCCACACCGATAGTCAGCGTCACTCCGAAGCCCTTGACTGGCCCGGTCCCCATGTAAATGAGAATCACCGAGGCGATGAGCGTCGTCACATTGGCGTCGAAGATGGTGCTGAACGCCTTTTCATAGCCCGCTGTGATAGCGCCACGGATGGACTTGCCAGCTTTTATTTCCTCACGAATACGCTCGAAAATAAGCACGTTGGCGTCCACCGCCATGCCGATGGTCAGCACAATGCCCGCGATGCCAGGGATTGTCAGCGTGGCGTCCAAATACGCCAGCACGCCGAAGAGAATCAGAACATTAAGGATCAGGGCGACGTTGGCCACCACACCCGCAAGCAAATAGTAAACCAGCATGAAACCCGCCACCAAGATCACGCCAACCACCGAGGCCGTCACGCCGCTGCGGATGGAATCCTTTCCAAGCGAGGGGTCAACGCTGCGTTCCTCAAGAATTGTGACCGGCGCCTCGAGGGGGTTTTCCAGCACGTTTGCCAGTTCAAACGCCTCGCGAGTTGTGAAATCGCCGGTGATTTGGGCACGCCCGCCTTCAATGACTCCGCGGATTTCCGGGGCGGAATACAATTCGCCGTCGAGAACAATCGCCAATTGGTAAGAACGGTCGCCAACGGGGCGGAATTCCCGGGTGATTTGCGCGAACAAGTCCGCGCCCTCTGCGTCCAGAGTGAAATCAATTTCCGGCTTTCCGGTCACTTGGTGCCGGGTAACAAATGCTTGTTTGATGTATTTCCCGGTCAATCCCCGCTCCGGCTTCTTCTTCACCAGGTAGGTCCCCGGCGGACGTTTGCTGTCCGGGCGCTGCAATTCCGTTAATTTCTCATAACCCGGCTCAATGATGCCCTGGGCCAGAAGAGACGCGCTCTCAGGATGCACCATGCGGAACTCCAAAAACGCAGCCCGTTGCAATTGGCGGCGAGCGCTTTCCTTGTCCGCTTCTGAAATGCCTGGAAGCTGAATCAAAATGCGGTCCTCGCCTGCGGGCTGTATCAGCGGCTCAGCCACGCCCAGTTTGTCCACGCGGCGGCGGAGCACCTCCACGGCCTGGGACAACACAATGCTGCTATCAATGTTGGTGGACACGTTGCTGGTGTCCACGCCCATGAGGAACGAGGTTCCACCGCGCAAATCCAAGCCCAGCTTGACCTGGCCGGAGGCTTTTTTCTGGATCGCGTTGAGAATCGCCAGAGTCGGGTCCTTTTCCTTGCTGACGTCGTAGGTCGTGAAGTAGGGCCGGATGTCGTTGGTGCCGACCGCCTCGCGCAGGTTGACATAACTGCGTTCGGGGAATTGCTTTTGAAGTTCCTGAGCCTTCTCGACGATGCCCTGAAAGGTGGCGTCTGACGTAATGGCTTCCTTCTTGAAGACGTCGATCAGGTCGCGATTGGTGGGCGGGTAGAGTTCAAACAAAGACCAGGCGACGACAAAGGCCACCAAGGCCCATTTCCATGTGTTATTACGTTTCATGGCAGCTAAATCAGGAGGGTTTGTGCATTATTCTTTGGCTTCGCCGCTGCCGCGTTCGGTCACTTCGGCCACGGCGGATTTCAGGATTTCCAGCTTGGTGTCGGCAGAGCGGAGAGTGATTGTCTTTTCCTTGACGGTGATGACCGTTCCCAGAATGCCCCCGTTGGTGAGTACCTTGTCCCCGGACTTGAGGGCCTGAACCATTTGCGCATGCTCCTTGGCCTTTTTCTGCTGGGGTCGGATGAGAATAAAATAAAACACCACGACCATCAGGATCAGCGGGAACATCTGCACCAGAAAGTTGGGGCCTCCCTGTCCGGAAGGTGCTGGCGGCGCCCCCATGGCGATGAGGGCTGAAATGGCATTGTAGGTCATCATTCGTAAATTGAGGGGCTTAATCTAGGGATGGAACACTTTTTGGCAAGCCTAACATTGGCACTGCAAAACTGGCGCCGCTCAACCGTTTCGGCCGCCAATGACCGCGCTCCGAACCGCACGACCATGCGGGAGCAACGCAATTGCGTTTGTGGGGCGAGCCCATCTCGCGTGCCGTGTTTGCGTCTCTCCGAATGCCTTCGATTTCGGGCAGATTTAAATGATGTTTTTGGAGGGATACTCGAAACTGCAAGCGAGACACCCGCGCTCCGGCGAAACTAGCTGCGACCGAGTTACACCTTCACGTCGGACTCGTCGAAGTTCTCAAATGCGGCCAGCAGGTCCACCATGAACCGCGCGGCGTTCCCGCCGTCAATGACGCGATGATCATAGGAGAGTGTCACCGGCAGGAGCAGCCGGGCCTCGATTTTGCCGTCCTTGAGCACGACGGGCTTCATCGCGCCCTTGCCCATGCCCAAAATGGCCACCTCGGGCTTGTTGACGATTGGCGTGAAGTGCGCCCCGCCGACCGCGCCCTGATTGGAGATGCTGAAGGTGCCGCCCTGAAGTTCCTCCATGGAAACCTTGCGGTCGCGGGTTTTCTCGGCCAACTGCTGAAGTTCCTTGGAGAGGTCCAGAAGGCTCTTTTTGTCCACGTCGCGGATCACGGGCACAATCAGTCCCTGCTCGGTGTCCACAGCGATGCCGATGTGGAAATATTCCTTGAAGATGATTTCCTCGGCGGCCTCATCCAAACTGGCGTTGAACACCGCGTGCTTTTTGAGCGTATTCACCACGGCCTTGAGCGCGAATGCGGTCACGGTGAGCTTGGCCCCCTGCTTCTCGTAAGCAGGGTTATATTTTTTGCGCAGTTCCATGACGCGGGTCAGGTCCACGTCGTCGAACTGGGTCACATGCGGAATGGCATTCCAGTTCTCGCTCATGCGCTGGGCGATCACCTTGCGCAGTTGCGTCATCGGCCGCTTGTAGATGGATCCAAACCGCATGAAGTCCACCTGCGGAGCGGCGGGCTTGGGCTTGACACCCGGCGCTGCGGATGCGGCTTTGGCCTGCTTGGCAGTGCGTTGCAAATTTTGGATATAGGACTTGATGTCGCTCAAGACAATGCGACCGCCTCCCTCGCTTCCTCGGACTTTTCGCAAATCAATCCCCAAATCCTGCGCCAAACGGCGCAGCGAAGGCGAGGCTGGCGGGGGAAATTCGCCGGAATACTCGAACTCTTCTTCCTCCCCTGCAACAGGCGACT
>CALJZV010000515.1 GCA_937983475.1 uncultured Verrucomicrobiales bacterium | reverse complement strand
AGGTGCCGTTGCGGGCGGTCCAGCAGGCGCGGTTGCAGATGCTCGGCTGCGGCGCCGGGGTGGTCTGGGCCATTAGCTCGCCATAGTTCAAGGCGGAACCAAGCATGGCTACGATCCAAAGAAGTAATTTTGTGCTTTTTTTCATTTTGTGTCGGCGTTGGGTTTTGGGTTATTGCCGTTGAATTGCACAGGCAATGCCATCCTGGAATGGCTTTTCTGTCAGGCAATGCTGGGCAGCTTAGAGAAACGCAACGAGGCTTGCCATAGGGTATATTGCCTACCCGGCGCGATGGAAGGTGCCAGGGCCTGTTCCTGGCCTTAACGCTTCAAAAATTTAACCACGGCCTCAGTGCGCGAATGGACGTGAAGTTTCTGATAAATGTTCTGCAGGTGGTTGCAGACGGTCTTCACGCTGATGGACAGCTTGTCGGCGATCTCCTTGTATTGGTACCCCTCGGCAAGGTGGGTGAGAATTTCCAGCTCCCGTCCGGTCAGGTTTTGAGTCTGGCCGGTCGTTTTTTTGAATCCCTGAAAGTATTGCACCACCTTGCGGGCAATGGCATTGGACATGGGAGAGCCGCCGCTAAGGACATCCTTGATCGCCTCGATGATTTTTTCCGGCGGCGTTTTCTTGAGCAGGTAACCGCTGGCGCCGGCCTGGAGCGACTCAAAGATTTTGTCGTCGTCCATGTAGATCGTCAGCATGATGATTTGCAACCCGGGACGCATGTCCTTCAGGCGGGCCACACACTCGATGCCGGACATCTGCGGCAGGTTGATGTCCATGAGCGCGACGTCGGGCCAATTCAGAGGCATGTCCTTCAAGGCCGCTTCGGCTGTGGAGTGGGAGCTGATGCACCGAAAGTCCTCCTCGTTCTCCACCAGCGCCGTGAGGCTTTCGCGGAGCTTGGCGTCATCTTCGACAATGGCGACTTTGATGGGCATAAACGAGGTTGGGACTGGATATTCCATTCCATAAATAAAAACCAGCCTGGATCCTGTAGGCGCGCCAAAACAAAAAGGCGGCCAGGAAACTGGCCGCCTTTGGTCTTTTATTTATCGGAAAGGATTACTTGGGCTTGTTCTGTTGCTGCTGTTGCAGCTTCTTGACGTCCTCTTCCTTGAGCACCTCGACCTTCGCGCCTTTCTTCAGTTCCTCGGCGGAGGGCACCTTGATGATTTCGCCGCTGACGGCATTCACCGACTCGGCGGGCGGCGTCACGATGTCGAGCAGTTCCACGTCGAAGATCAGCACGGAATTGGGCGGAATCTGCGGGCGGCCGCTTTCGCCGTAGGCGATGTCCGGCGGGATGGTGAGCTGCCACTTGGAGCCGACGGGCATGAGTTGCAGGGCCTCGGTCCAGCCCTTGATCACCTGGGTGAGCTGGAATTCCGCCGGTTCGCCCCGCTTGTAGGAGCTGTCGAACTCGGTGCCGTCAATCAAACGCCCGGCATAATGCACGCGCACTTTGTCCTTGGCGGTCGGCAGCTTGCCGGTGCCCTGGGTGATGACCTTGTATTGAAGGCCGCTGTCGGTGGCGGTGACGCCGGGCTTCTTTTTGTTCTCGGCCAGGAATTCATCGGCTTTCTTCTTGTTCGCGGCGCCTTCGGCCTTGCGTTTTTCCTCGCGCACGGCGCGCTGTGCGGTGTCCCACTTCTGAATGGCCTCCTGCGCCTCGGCATCGGTCATTTTGGTCTTGGCGCCGCTTAAAACGTCCTTCAACGCCTTGGTTACCTCGTCGAGGTTGAAGTCGTATTCGGCGCCCTTCATCTGGTTGGCAAAGTGCATGCCGACGGCGTAGCTGACCTTTTCGCGCATGTCCTTGTCTTCCGCTGTTGTCTTTTTGTCCTCTGCCAAAAGAGGCAGGGCGGCGATCCCGACGCCGAGAATGGTGAGTAATTTGAATTTCATAGTTTTGTTTGCTGAACCCTGCACCGCGTTCCGGGGCAAGTGACGGCATCCTTAACACACGCCCCCCGGGAAGTCTAGGGAAGGATTTTTCCCTTGAAATGGAGATTTACTGTCTAGGGCAGGAATAATTTGCCGGTTTATTTGATCCGCGGATTTTTTGCGGAAAGCTTTTATTTATCCATCAGTCAAATGAAATGCGGGGCATGAAGGGCCGTTTGGCCTGGAGCCGCACCAGCCAGAAGAACAGCCGCATGCGCCAGTGGATCTGCCAGCCTGCCTCCAGTTCGCCCGCCAGCACCGCGAGCACCGCCGAGGCCAGGCTCCATTTGTTGCGCGGTTCCATGAAGAGCTCCATGAACGGCGTGGTGTAAAAGCCCTCGACCATTTCCCAGTAGAAATCCATCGCGCGGTTGACCCGCCGCTCGTAATCGGCCAGCAGCGCCTCCGCGCCCGGAGTTGCGGCCAGTTGAAGAATGGTCTGCGCTGCCAGGCGGCCCGAATACATCGCCAAAAACACGCCTGAGGAAAAGATCGGGTCCATGAAGCCCGCCGCGTCGCCGACGCGCAGCAGCCTCGCCCCGGCCAGACGCCGGTTGCGATACGAGAAATCGGCCGTGGTGTGAATGCCGCCCAAAAGCCGCGCGTCGCTGAGGCGCTCGCGCAGGACGGAACTGCCTTGCCACAGGCGATGGAACTGTTGCTCGGGTGTCTCCTTGCTTTGAAGAAACGCCTCCTTGTCCATCACGCAGCCGACGCTGGTTTTTTCCGCCGACAGGGGCATGATCCAGAACCACTTGTCCTCCAGCCGAATGATGACCGTGTCGCCGCCTTTTTCGCCCGGGTCGAGTTTGACGCCGGCGAAGTGTCCGAAAAGCGACAACTTTTTGAGGCGCGGATGCACCTCGCGCAGGCCCTCCTGGTTGCCCGTGAGATTGGCGCGCCCGCTTGCGTCCACCAGGTGCGTCGCGCGGAAGGTTTCCTTCGCGCCGTCAGGACCCGTGGCCGCGACAGTGACGCCCCCGGTGTCCTGTGAAAATTGCGTGACGGTCCAGCCTTCGCGCACCTCGGCGCCGCAGGAGCGGGTGTGCTTGAGCAAAATATGATCGAACGTGGCGCGCTCGACCTGGAACGCCGTGGTTTCGCGGGTGAACCGGCCGTTGCGGAAGAGCAGGGCGATGGACTTGGAGCCATTGGATAAATGAAACTGCGCCCCGTGCTTGCGGATGAGCCCGGCGGCCTCCAATTCGGGCAGCACGCCCATTTCGCGAAAGATGTCGTGGTTGTAGGGCAGGAGCGACTCGCCGATGTGAAAGCGCGGGAAGATTTCCTTCTCCAGCACGAGCACGCGTTGCCCGGCCTTGGCGAGCAACGTGCCCGCGGCGCTTCCGCCCGGCCCGCCGCCGATGATGATGGTGTCGTAAAACGCCGTGGCCACGGGCGGATTAAACTCAAGCCCGCGCGGCCAAACAAGCCTTGAGCTTGAAATGCACCTCCACTCTTGGCAGAGGCGCATGGGTCGCCTAGTGTCTGCTTTCGTTTCACCATGACACTGCTCGACTACATTGTGCTGGCCGCCTACTTCCTCGGGATGATGGCGATTGGTTACTGGGCCATGCGCCGCGTCAAGGCGCAGGAGGATTACTTCATGGGCGGGCGCGCCTTTGGCAAAGTGCTCCAGACCTTCGCGGCCTTCGGCGCGGGCACCGGCTCCTCCGACCCGGTCAACACCGCGCGCACCACGTTCACCAGCGGCATGAGCGGCATCTGGAGCACGATGTCGTGGCTGTTTGTCACGCCGTTTTACTGGTTCGCTGGCGTGTGGTACCGCCGGATGCGCCTGATGACCCTGGGCGACTTTTTTGTCGAACGCTACGAGTCGCGGGCGCTGGGCGCGGCCTACACGCTCTTTGGCCTGCTGTTTTACATGGTCTATGGCTCGATGCTCTTTTCGGCCATCGGCAAGGTGGCCGCCCCGCTGGTGGGCGACTCCATTGTGATCGGCGGCAATGTCATCGGCATGGAATACATTTTGGTGCCGGTGATCGCGCTGATCGTGATCGTCTATGGCGTGCTGGGCGGGTTGACTGCGGCCTACTGGACCGACCTGGTGCAAGGAGTGTTCATCATCATCCTGTCGGTGCTTTTAATTCCCTTCGGGCTGCACGCGCTGGTGGTGAAATTCGGCGCGCCTGGCGATGGTTTGCTCACCGGTTTCCGGATTATTCATGAGCAACTGCCGGCCTCGATGTTCACCATCACCGGCGCGACCAGCGGCAGCGACTTTCCGCTGCACCGCATCGTGGCGGTCACGCTCATTTCGCTCATTGGCGTGGTGGTGCAGCCGCATTTCATCGCCACGGGCGGCGGTTCGGCCAAGACGGAGTTCAACGCCCGCGTCGGTTTGGTGGCCGGCAATCTGGCCAAGCGGTTTTGCACCATCGGCTGGGCGTTGACGGCGTTGATACTTGTGGCCTTGTTTGCGGAAAGTCCCGAGGTGCTGGCCGATCCGGACAAGGCCTGGGGCATCGCCACGCGTGAACTGCTCTGGCCGGGCCTGCGCGGTTTGATGCTCGCCTGCATGTTGGCGGCGCTGATGAGTTCAGCCGACACCTACATGCTGGTCAGCTCCGCGCTTGTGGTTCGCAACCTCTACGCGCCTTACGTCAACCCCAACGCCACCGAGCGCCAGTGCGTTGCGGTCGGGCGCGCCACCGGCGGTATTGTCATCGTGGGCGCGGTGCTGGTGTCGTGGTTCATGATGAACGTCTTCGAGCAGTTGCAACTGACCTGGATCGTGCCGATGCTCTTTGCCGCGCCATTCTGGCTGGGGCTGTTCTGGCGGCGCGCCACTCTGGCGGGCGCATGGATCACCATCGCCTTCTCGGCGCTCGCGTTTTTTATTTTCCCATGGATTCTGCCCACCCTCATGCCCGGCCTGCGCACCCAACCGGCATTCACGCAGACCAATCACATTGTTGTGACGCGGGTCGAGCGGCCCGCCGCGCCGACCGACGTGCGCAAGCGCGAGGCGCAGATTGCGTCCTGGGACGCCAGGCGCAACCAAATGGAAACCGTGGCCGATGCGGCCGCTCGCGCGGAGGCGCTGGAGAAACTGGGGGCGCGTCCGCAGCCGCTGGCCGAGGGCGACATCGTGACGGAGACGTTCACCTCCGGCGGCAAGGCCATCTACTGGTCGGGCAGGGTGCAGCCGGTGGGCGAGGCGAAGTTCCAGGAGATTTCGCGCGAAACCCGCGACGGCGTGGAAACGATCGTCCAGCGCTACGACTGCCCGCTGCGGGCCACCGGGAACTTCAACCTCGATTTCCTGCTATACAACCTGCTGGGCGTGAACATGGCCGCCCGCAGCAACGCCGCGCTGGCCACGCTCGAGCTGCCGCCCAAGATTCTCCTGCCGTTTGTGGTGATGATGCTCGCCAGCCTTTGGACGCGCCGCAACAGTGCCGCCGCGCTGGACCGTTTTTACGGCAAAATGAAAACGCCGGTGGAACCCGAACCGGCGCAGGACCGCGCCGCCCTGGAGCGGGTCTATGCCGCGCCCGAACAGGTCCGGCAGCGCAAGCTGTTCCCGGGAAGCAACTGGGAATTTTCGCGGCCCACGCTGATTGACCTTGGCGGCTTCGCGCTCACCTTTGCCATCTGCTTCCTGGTCATCGGCCTGGCGGCGTGGATTGCCAGGATTGGGATGTA
>CALJZV010000514.1 GCA_937983475.1 uncultured Verrucomicrobiales bacterium | reverse complement strand
TTTAGGATCGGCCAGCGCGATCCTTCCACCCTGGTGCAAAAGGCCGGCGTGCAGGACGTGCGTCTTTACAACCGGGCATTAAGCGCCGATGAAATCAAAGCTTTGGGACAAGGATCAGAGCTGGCCTGGTTGCTTGCCAAATCTCCGGAACATCGCGGCAAAAAAGAGAACGCAGCCCTTTACACCGGTTGGCTGAATTTCGTGGACCAGGAGTATCAAGCCGCCACTTCAGCGCTTTCCAATCTCGAAGGGGAAAAGGCAGGCATTCTGGCGCGCGGATTCACCACGCATGTCATGCAGGAAAAAGAAACCGAGCCGGAGGCTTTCCTGCTTTATCGCGGCGAATATGACAAGCGCCGCGACCGCGTCACGCCCGGCACGCCTGCCATTCTGCCACCGATGCCGGAGTCGTTTCCCCGCAATCGCCTCGGGTTCGCCCAATGGCTGCTGCTGCCCGACCATCCGCTGACCGCGCGTGTCACGGTCAACCGCTTCTGGCAGGAATTGTTCGGCATGGGCCTGGTCCGCACCACGGGCGACTTTGGGGTCGCCGGGGAAATGCCGTCGCATCCCGAATTGCTCGATTGGCTGGCGGTGGAGTTCCGCGAATCGGGCTGGGACGTTAAGCGCCTCTTTAAATTAATTGTAACTTCGGCCACTTATCGCCAATCCGCGCAAACGACTCCCGACAAACTCGCCAAGGATCCCGAAAACCGCCTGCTTTCGCGCGGGCCGCGTTTCCGTATGGACGCGGAAATGGTCCGTGACCATGCCCTGTTTGCCAGCGGTTTGCTGGCGCCCAAACTCGGCGGCCCGAGCGTCAAGCCCTACCAACCCGATGGCGTCTGGGAAGCCGTGGCCATGACCCAGAGCAACACTCGCTTCTACAAGCAGGATGAGGGGGAAAGCCTCTACCGGCGCAGCCTTTACACTTTCTGGAAGCGCGCCGCGCCCCCGGCCCTGATGGAGACGTTCAACGCGCCCAACCGCGAAACTTGCACTGTGCGCCGCGAGCGCACCAACACGCCGCTACAGGCGTTGGCGACACTCAACGATGTCACGTTCATCGAGGCGGCGCGGCATCTGGCCCAACGGGCGCTTCAGGAATGCAACAAGCCGCGCGAGCACCTGGATTTCATGGCGCTGCAACTGATGGGACGCCCGCTTCGGGCGGAGGAGCGCAGGGTGGCCGAAGGGGTGTTGAGCGACCTTTTAATTTATTATAAGTCCGCTCCCAAGGACGCTGAGGCGCTCCTTGGAGTTGGAGAATCCAAGGTGTCCGCCGAACTCGACCAGCCCACACTCGCCGCCTACACGATGGTGGCCAACCAATTGATGAACTTGGATGAAGTGCTGAGCAAGTAATGGAGATTGGTGAGTAGTGTCGTGAGTAGTGAGTGGACGTAAACAAATTTGAAATTTGGAATCCGAAATCAGCAATTTGAACTTCATAACCGAAAACATTTAATCGCCAACCCAGATGAATTCACACCATCCGCTTTTCGAGGAATATGTTCGTTACGAAACGCGCCGTCAGTTTTTCAAGCGCGGCGCCAGCTTCATTGGCACGGCGGCGCTGGCGATGCTCGCCCCCAACCTCGTGATGGCTGGCGGCAAAAAGAAAGCCGCCGCATCCGCCTCATTGGCGGCCTTGGGGCCTCACTTTGCGCCCAAGGCCAAAAACATCATTTACCTGCACATGGTCGGCGGCCCGTCGCAAATGGACCTTTACGACTACAAACCGGTCATGCAGGAGTATTTCGACAAGGACTTGCCCGAGTCGGTGCGCATGGGGCAGCGGTTGACGACCATGACCTCCGGACAGGCGCGCTTCCCCATCGCCCCGTCCATGTTCAAGTTCGCCCAGCATGGCAAGTCGGGAATGTGGGTGAGCGAGCTGCTTCCATGGACCTCGAAAATGGTGGATGACATGTGCTTTGTTCGCTCCATGCACACCGAGGCCATCAACCATGAACCGGCCATCAGCTACATGCAGACCGGCAACCAGATTACCGGGCGGCCCTGCCTCGGCTCCTGGATGTCCTACGGTCTCGGTTCATTGAACCAAAACCTGCCGACCTTTGTCGTGCTGGTGGCTCAACCGACCAACACCGAGCAGGTGCAGGCCATTTCCGGCCGACTTTGGTCCTCAGGTTTTCTGCCCGGAGAACATGCCGGCGTCTCCTTCCGCACCAGCGGAGACCCGATTTTATTTATCAATAACCCGCCTGGGGTGCCGTCGCAGGTCCGCCGCAAAACGCTCGACGGGTTGAAATCGCTCAATGAATTCAATTTCCGTCAGGTCGGCGATCCCGAGACGCACACGCGCATCCAACAGTTTGAACTGGCCTTTCGCATGCAAAGCAGCGTGCCTGAGTTGACGCATATTGCCAGCGAGCCGGAATCCACCTACGCGCTTTACGGTGAGGACGCCAAAAAGCCCGGCACGTTTGCCAACACCGCCCTATTGGCGCGGCGCATGGTCGAGAGGGGCGTGCGGTTCGTTCAAATTTACCACAACAACTGGGACACCCATGCCAATGTGGCCGGTCGCCTGCCGATGCAATGCAAGGACGTGGACCAGGCCTGCTATGGCTTGATCAAGGACCTTAAGCAACGTGGTCTCCTTGACTAAACGCTGGTGGTCTGGGG
>CALJZV010000513.1 GCA_937983475.1 uncultured Verrucomicrobiales bacterium | reverse complement strand
TGATTACCCCATTCACCCCGCAGAGAACCAGATGCAGCCTACCGGATGCTTACATTTTAGTGGGAATGACTTACAAGATTACTCAACATTCGCGCAGTACAGTCTTGATTATATTGTTGAACCCGTCCCCGAGCCTTCGACCTACGCCCTGTTGTTGATGGGTGTTGTTTCGGTGGCATGTGTCCGCCGGTTTCGCTCGGATCGTGGGCGCGGAACTCGCCATGAATAACTCATGAAAAAAGCCTGTTTTCTTGCTCTCATCGTTGTAGCGCCCTTCGTGGGGGCCGTTGCGGCCCCGTTTCAAAACCTGGGGTTCGATGAGGCTAATACCAACAATGTCATTGATTTGGGGGACGGTGCATTTTTTGGCTTCACCACAGAATTACTCCCGGGATGGACTCTCTTATCAGGCGGGGGCACTGAGCCTGTCATCGGCCTTAACGCATTTGGCACCGGGCACGGCTACGCCACCATTGCCAGCACCAACGGCCAATCTTCATTCAATAACCTTATTAGCGACGGGTATCCCATGTCCGGCCCTTATCATCTGCACCTGTCGCCTTCGATTGACCGGGACACGGGTGAATTTCTTCTTTACTCGCTTATGCAGACCGGGGATGTGCCGTTGGATGCGGTTTCTCTCCGGTTCGTCAACTACGGCAACCCGTTTGCCGTTTACCTGAACGGCAACGAAATCGCTTTGACGTACGATTATGTTCCCGGCCCTTTTTTCTTTGATCTTTTCCCTGCCTTTGTTGCCGGGGACATCTCGGCCTTTGCCGGTCAAACCGTGGAATTGAAATTTGTGACCCTCACTGCTCCCCAGTATTCGCTCAATGGCCTTGACGGCATCTTCTTTTCCACTGTCCCCATCCCCGAGCCTTCGACTTATGCCCTGTTGCTTCTGGGCGTTGTTTCCGTGGCATGTGTCCGCCGGTTGCGGTTTCGCGCCAGCCGTTCGCCATGAAAGTGGCGCAAAATCTGGACGTCCCGCATATCTACAGCGCCGTCTCCACCAGCGCGGGCTGGACCAACTGGATCAACGGCGCGCTGCTGTTCAGCACCAATGTCAACGCGGTGAGTTTTTTTGGCACGAATCCCCGGGTGGGCCGGGGAGCCGACAACCACTACTATCACGGCAGCATCGCCGAACTGCTCATCTTCGACCGCGCCCTGACCCCCCCGCTGAGCGCGGTGCCGTGATCATCCAGGAGCAATAATCCTCCTCAAGGTTGGTCCGAGCCCCTTTTGGCCCACCGGCTGAAAGGGGCTTTTGTTTTTCCGAGAGCATTCCGCATGGAAAGACCATAGACCTGACCCTGCCAAGTCGGTTGGCTTTCATTTTGCTAAAGGTGTCGCTGCTGCGCGGTTGCGGGTCATGATCAGATCCTGCAACGCGAATTCAGAGTGCGGTTCAGCCAAACAACATGAATACGTTTAACGAATGAAAGCGCCTCTTGATAGCAGGCAATTGCGGGCTTTTGTCGCGCTGGCGCAGACCGGAAGCTTCACGCTGGCCGCCAAGGAGCTGTTTCTATCGCAGTCCGCCGTCAGCCATTCCATGAAGGCGCTGGAGGAGGAGGTGGGGTGTCGCCTTTTGGACAGGGTGGGCAAAAAGATTTCCCTGACCGCTGCCGGGGAGCAGTTCCTGGGTCACGCGGAAAAAATTCTCCGGGAAATGGATGCGGCCCGGGCTTCGCTGGCGCAGTTGGGCAAGTGGGGGCGCTCCCGGCTGCGCATTGGCGCCAGCTCCACAGCCTGCCAGTTCATTTTGCCAACGGTGCTGGGACAGCTTCGGGAGGAGTTTGCCGAATGCCTCATCAGCATCGAGCCGGGCGACACGCCTGAAATGATCGAGCTACTTCAGGACAACCAGATTGACCTGGCGCTGGGTCTCATGCCCAAGGCCTCGGAGCAGGTTGAATTTGTGACTCTTTTCACGGACGAACTGGCCTTTTTGGCCGCGCCGACCCACCCGTGGGCTTTGCAGGCGCGAGTGGTGCGCGAGGAGATTCCCCGGCAGAAATACATTCTCTACAACAAGGCCAGTTATACGTTCCGCATGGTGGAGGAATACTTTCGCGAGGAACGCATGGTGCTCAATACCGTGATCGAAGTGGGCAGCATGGAGGCGACCAAGGAACTGGTGAAACTGGGTCTGGGCGTGAGCATTCTCGCGCCGTGGATTGCCGCGGGAGAGCTTCGCGAAAAATCATTGGTTTCGTTGCCTCTGGGCCGCCGCAAGCTCAAGCGCACCTGGGGCATCCTGCACCGCGCGGGACGCCGCCTCAATTTGGCGGAGGAAACCTTTGTTTCCCTTTGCCGCAAAGCCGGGTTGGCCATCGCGGGCGCCGATGCCCAGGCGGCCATGGACATTCGCAATTAAATAACAGGCCTCGCGGGGCGTTTCAGTCCGTGCGTTCGGTTGCAGGACGATTTGGTTTCAACTCTTCGAGGAACGGCAACCCCTTGCGATACTGCCGCAGCATGTCCAGGTCCAGCGCTGCGGAAACGCAGCCCTCGGACTCGCCGGCATCGGCCAGAATGTCCCCGTGCGGGTCCACGATCACCGAATGCCCGTTGTAGGCGTAGAACGGATCCGTCCCAACTCGGTTGACGCCCACGACATAGGCCTGGTTTTCGATGGCGCGCGCCTGGAGCAGGCGGATCCAATGACTGGCCCGTTTGGCGGGAAAGCTCGCGATCACCGCGAAGAGTTCCGGCCGGAAAGTGGCCGCCGCCTCGCGGAACAATTCCGGAAACCGCAGATCGTAGCAGATGAGCGGCGACACGGTGACTTCGCCCCATCGGAACGCCGCCGCGCGTTTCCCCGCAGTGTAATGCTGGTGTTCGCCGCCGGGGGTGAACGGCCGTCTCTTGGCGTAATAGGCGGCGAGCTTGCCTTCTGGCGAGAAAACCAGCGCCTTGTTTCGGAGCCGCCCGTCCCGTCCCCGCATCGCCGCGCCACCAATCAAATGAACGCCCCACTCCTGCGCGGTGGCGGCCAAAAACTGCTCGGTGGGTCCTCCGGGATTTTCGGCGATGGCCTCGCCGTTCATGCTGAAGCCGGTGGCGAACATCTCCGGCAGCACGACCAGCGAGCCGCGTTCCGGCGGGGCCGCAGCCAGGAGCCGGCGGACGGCCTGAAAATTGTCCGGCTTGGTTTCCCAGGCGATGTCGAATTGAACGGCAACGACGCGCATGGAGCAAGGGTAGCGATGACGCCCGCTTTGACACTTCATTTTTGCAAACCTGTGTCTGTGGATTTTTGTTGAATCAACGGGAAAAACATTTAGGACGGAGGCCGGTTTTTCAAGGGAAAATCGGGGTATATAACTTTTATAAACACTTATAAATAAGAATCTTGCGTTATTGCTAAGCTGCCGTGATCCGCTCCTGTTGATAGGGGAAAAACTTAAAAATGACATTGCTTATTCCTGACAGTTTTTTAAGATGACCGAAATTTTCGCAAAAGGTGCTTTTAAAAATGGAAACCGCTTTCACCATCCTGAATCAATTTCCTGAGCCTTTTGCACAACTAAACCGGTCAGTTGCTTAGCCTCCATGTCTTTTCCTGCGCCACCTCATCCTGTTGACCTGATTAACCCGCTAAAACCCATGAAATACCAAACGAACCGATTTATTCGTTCCCTGTTGGCCCTCCTGCTGTTGTCAGTATGCGCCGTCCAGCAGGCCATGGCTGTTGACGTCTCCCGCACCTCGGCCACCAATGTGTTTTACATTGATACCGCCAAGACGCCGGTGCTCAACTCGGCCTACGCCTCGTACCTCATCAACAACAACGACGGCATCAATTACTCCAACGTGTGGGTGAGGATGGATTCCTTCACCGGCGGATCCATTAATTTGGCCGCCAATGAGAACGGCGATTACAAACTGGGCAACCTCGCCGTGGGCGAAACCAGGCCCGCGTTCTTTTATTTGACCGCAACCGGCGCGGTGGCGCAGGCCCAAAGCCACGCCATCAAGGTGTATCATGGCCATCCCTCCTACGGCGGGGTGCTGCTGACCAACGTCGGCTTCACCATCCGCTCGGTGGCGGAAACCATTGCCGCCAACGCCAACAAGGTGAACACCGTGGTGTACGGCCCCGATCCGCCCGTGCTCGGCGGCATCGTGACCATCACCGTGGACGGCGACACCGGCGTCATTGGCTCCACCAAAATCATGTCGTTCACTCCGGCGGCCTACGCCAACTGGCGTTCGGACGCCTATAAATTGGTCGAATCGGTCATCACCTTCACCGGGCCCAATGCCGGATCGCACACCAACAAGCTTTATATTCCCAGCAGCGCCATTCCCAGCACGGCGGACTCCCATTACGTGGCCGTGTACAAATTCCGCGCGGTCGGCTCGACCGAGACCCCGACGGCGGTCAGCCCCGTCGGCTACATCAGCTCCGGCCAACAAGTCAAGCACACCGGCACGGGCAACTTCGGCGCTTTGCCGCCGATTCAGCCGGCTGACAACAGAATGCTGTTGAGCATGACGGCCAACACCAACGAACTCTATGCCGCAGGCAACATCACCTACACCCTGACCCTCACCAACAGCAGCACCAACCTGTTGAGTCTGGATCGCTTCGTGGACACACTGCCCCCGTCGGTGACGTACGTCGGCAGCTCGGTCACCTACAATGGCTCTCCAATCGGCGAGCCGATCATCAATGGGCAGGTCTTGACCTGGTTCCATGACTTTGATGTGCCTGCCACCTCCGCCCGCTCCCTGGTTTTTCAGGCCTCTTATCCTGCCACGACCGGCAGTTACACCAACTCCGCGGTGGCCTTGACTGAGGCGGCCCAGATTGACACCACTTTAATTACCACGGACAACGCTCCTGCCACGCACGTGGTGCGTGTATTCGGCCCCAACGTGGCACCGGTGGCCAACAACGATTCCACCTCCACCCTCGAGGATACCCCGGTCAACATTAACGTGGTGGCCAACGACGTGGATGATAATTTGGACGTCGGCAGCGTGGACCTGGACACCGGCACGCCAGGACGACAGACGTTTGTCTCCACGGCCCAGGGCGATTGGAGCGTGAACGCCAGCGGCATTGTCACCTTTACCCCGGCGGCTCATTTCAACGGCGTCGCCAACCGCAATTACACCGTCAAGGATGCCGCGGGTCTGGAATCCAATGTCGCCACCATCAGCGTGACGGTGACCGCTGTGAACGACGCGCCGACACTGAACGCGATTGCCAACATGACGATCAACGAGGACGCGACGTTGCAGACCGTGAATTTAAGCGGCATCAGCTCCGGCGGCGGCACCGACGAATCCGGCCAGGTGCTCACCGTCACGGCGACCTCCAGTGACACGTCCATCATTCCCCATCCGGGCGTCAGCTACACCAGCCCCAACGCCACCGGGTCCATCAACTTCACGCCCGTGGCCAATCAGTTTGGCCTGGTGACCATCTCCGTGGTGGTCTCCGATACCGGCGGCACGGCCAACTGCGGCATTGACAAGAAAACGAACACCTTTTTGGTGACGGTGAACCCGGTCAACGACGTGCCCAGCTTCGTCAAAGGGCAGAACATCCGCGTCAACAAGGACGCCACCAACACCCTGACCTTCACCGGGTGGGCCACCAGCATATCGCCCGGCCCGCTCAATGAAACCAACCAGCTCCTGACGTTCCTGGCCAGCAACACCAACGCCGGATTTTTTGCGATATCCCCGGCAATTGATTCGCAGGGCACCTTGACCTTCCGCATCGCGGGAACGGTGGGAACCAACACCATCAGCGTGCAACTAAGGGACAATGGCGGCACCGACAACGGCGGCGTGGACACCAGCGCGGCGCAGACCTTCCTGATCGCGGTGGCCAATGCCGGGTTGACCCCGGCCACAGGCGGCGAGGCCATCTCCGCCACCAACGCGGCCACGGCGATTCCTCCGGGCGTCTGGACCACGCTGACCGGCCCGAAATACGTTGAAGGGGATGCCACCAACGTCACCACGGGCACCATCATTCTGCATGCCCCGGCTGGCTTTGAGTTCGACACCAACACCGTGGCGGGTCCTGCGCCGACGGTCCTCATGCACACGGTGGGAACCAACGGCTCCTATGCCTCTTCGAGAAATATTAATGCGCTTAATTTCGGTGAAGCAATTGCGGTCACGCGGGAAACCAACAAGCTGACCATCACCATCACGCAATCCAGCCAGGCCAACGGCGGCAACAAGCAATGGTGTTCGCTGACGTGGACCAACGTCCGTGTCCGCCCGTTGCTGGGAACGCCGCTTGTCAGCGGGTTCATGACCAATTCGGGCACCTCCACGCTGCTTTCGGTGACGCCGGGCAACACCAGTTGGGGCAACCTGGGCATGGTTGCCGGGCCGCCTGCTACTCTGCAGATTTTCCAACAGCCATCGCCGACGGCGACGGCGGGCGTGAACTTCACCCAGCAACCGATCATCCGCATCCTGGACTCGGCGGGCAACTGGCTGTTCAACAACAACACCAGCGTGGTGACTGTGGCGCGCTTTGACGGCAGTGGCACGTTGCAGGGCACCCTTAGCTTGACCGCTACCAACGGCGAGGTGCGGTACACCAACCTGCATCATTTGGTGTCGGGCACCATCAACCTGCAATTCACCAGCCCGGGGTTGAATTCGGCCACGTCGCAGAACATTGTCATTTCCTCCGGACCCGCGGCGAATTTAAGCATCCAGACCCAGCCCAGCGCGACGGCCACGGCGGGGGTGAACTTCGCCCAGCAACCGGTCATCCGCATCACCGACGCCTACGGCAATTTGATATCCACGACCGCGCCGGTGACGGTTGTGCGCAACGCCGGCAGCGGCACGTTGCAGGGCACCACGGTTGTTAATGCCGTGGGCGGCATCGCGACCTTCAGCGGCCTGCATCATTTGGTGGCGGGGACAATTGACCTGTTGTTCACCAGTCCGGGCCTTAATTCGGCCACCTCGACCAGCATCGTTATTTCCCACGCGGCGGCGGCGCAGTTGGCCATCGCCACACAGCCCTCGCTCACGGCGACGGCGGGCGTGAACTTCGCCCAGCAGCCGGTGATTCATATTCGCGACCAGTTCGGCAACCTCGTCACCTCGGACAACACCTCGGTGATCACCGCCGTCCGTAACGCCGGTGAAGGCACGTTGCAAGGCACCACATCGGTGACGGTCTCCGGCGGTATCGCGACCTTCGCCAACCTCCATCATTTGGTCGCGGGGATCATCAACCTGAACTTCACCAGCAGCCCGGCGCTCAACACCGTGACTTCCACGTTTATTACCATTAACGCGGGCGCTCCCGCGGGATTGGCGATTGAATCGCAGCCTTCCGGCCGAGCCACTATCAATGTGGCCTTTCCCGACCAGCCGGTGGTGCTCATCGTGGACGCCTACGGCAACTGGGTTTCGACCGACAACACAACCCAGGTCACCGTGGCCCGCAATGCCGGCACCGGCACGCTACAGGGCACCACAACCTTGACCGCCAGCGGCGGCATTGTGGCCTACACCGACCTCTACCATCCGACGCTGGGCACCATTGATTTGATTTTCACCAGTTCCGGGCTCAATTCGGTGACTTCCCAGAACATTGTCATCACCCCGGACATTCAGCAGTTGATTTTCACCACCCAGCCGCAGAATGCCTATGTTAATCAGAATATCGGCAATGTGGTGGTTCAATTGGCCGATGGCGCAGGCGACCCCGTGGCCGCGGCGAATGTGCCGATCACCATTGCGATGTTCAGCGGCACCGGGCTCCTGAATGGCACCAAGACGCTGCTGACGGATTCCTCCGGCAAGGTGACTTACACGGATCTGAGCGTCTCCGCCATAGGAGTGAAAACTTTGGAGGCCAGCAGCGAAAATCTAACGGTGACCAGCTCGCAGTTCACAATTCAGTCCGTGCCCACAAAACTGATTTTTATCACTCAGCCTCAAAATGCCGTGGCGGGTCAAAGCATCGGCAGCATTACGGTTCAATTGGCTGACGACGATAACAACCCCATGAGTGTCTCCGGGGTGACTATTTCAATCGCCAAAGCCAGTGGCGCAGGAACCCTGAGCGGGACCACTTCGCTGATTTCGGATGCCAATGGCCAGGTGACGTTTACCGGCTTGAGCATGGATCTCGTGGGCGTAAAGACCTTGCAGGCTTCCAGCAGCGGTCTGACTCCGGCCACCAGCGATAGCTTCACCATTTCGGCCGGCGCGGCGGCGCAACTGGCGTTTGTGCAGCAGCCGACCGACGCGACAG
>CALJZV010000512.1 GCA_937983475.1 uncultured Verrucomicrobiales bacterium | reverse complement strand
GGGCGATACTGCGCGCCATCGGCGAGGGAAACGTCAAAATGATGTATCCCATGATTTCCTGCTTGGGCGAAATCCAGCAGGCCAACGCGATGGTCGAGGAGTTCAAGGCCGAGCTGCGCCGCGAAAATGTTCCTTTTGACGAGAAACTGGAAATCGGCGCGATGATCGAGACACCCTCGGCGGCCATTGCCGCAGACGTGCTGGCTGCGCACGTCAAGTTCTTTAGTCTCGGCACCAACGATTTGATTCAGTACACGCTGGCGGTTGACCGGTTGAACGAGAAGATCGCTCACTTGTATGAGCCCACCCATCCGGCCATCTTGCGGTTAATTAAAACCACCGTCGAGGCGGGCCACAAACACGACATTTGGATCGGTGTCTGCGGCGAAATGGCCGGGGACCCGGTGCTGGTGCCGCTCCTGTTGGGGTTGGGCGTGGATGAATTGAGCGTCGCCCCTTCCATCGTGCCGCAGGTGAAGTTTCTCATCCGCCGCCTGCGCATGGACGAGGCCCGGGAGTTGGCGCAATTTGCCTTGGAATGCAACTCCGGGGCCGAAATTCTGCGGCGCGCTCAGGATTTGGCGCGGAAAATTGCGCCGAACCTGTTTTAAGCGTGGCGTGAATCCGGTTTTGCCGGGGTGGTTTAATTAATTGAAACCTGGGCTATGTTTTTTCACGGAGAATCAAACTGAAAACAATCGGGTTAAACCTTTTTGCCTTATGAAAGTGCTTATTCTTGCCGCGGGCTACGCCACGCGCCTTTACCCGCTCACTCTGAATCAACCCAAGCCATTGCTGCCGGTCGCCGGCAAGCCGATGGTCGAGCATGTGCTGGACAACCTCGCGCCCATCGGCGGCATTGACCACGTCTATGTCGTCACCAATGCCAAGTTTGCCGGGCATTTCCAGAAATGGGCCGATCATTACAGGGCGGAAAAAGCTCCATTGAATTTCACCATCGTCAACGACGGGTCCACCGACGACACCAACAAGCTGGGGGCCATCGGCGATTTGCACTTTGTTCTCACCCAGGAAAAAGTGGACGACGACCTGATTGTGGTCGCGGGCGACAACCTGTTCAGCGAAACCTTGGAGGAATTTGGCGCCTTTGCCCGGGAGAAAAACGCACCTGTGGTCGGTGTCTATGACGTTGGCAGCCTTGAGGAAGTTAAAAAATACAACGCGCTGTCGCTCGACGACCAGGGCCGCATCACGTTCTTCGAGGAAAAGCCAAAGCAGCCTTCCAGCACGGTCTCGGCCATTGCGCTGTATTTTTATCCCCGCCACACCCTGCCTATGATTCGCCAGTATGTCGCCGAGGGAAATAATCCCGACCAGCCCGGGCGCTTGGTGCAGTGGCTGTATCCAAAGACGCCGTTCTACACCTGGCAGGTTCCCGGCCTGTGGTACGACATCGGCTCCAAGGAAAATCTGGAGGAGGCCAACCGGATTTTTGCCAACGAGCAGGCTGTGGGCGCCCGCGAATAACTTTCCGGTTTCGGTTTTATTTCACCGAAAGGTCAAAGCACGCCATTTCGACCAGGTTGCGCACGATGAGTTTTCCGTTTGCAACGGCCGGGTGGTTCCATGTCTTGCCTTGGATGGCTTGAAACCGCGCCAGCTCCTGGTGCGACTCTGAAGTGGCTTTTACCAGCGCCAGTTGCCCGTCGCCGGTGAGAATAATCAGGTGCCCTTCGGCCAGCACCAACTGCCCGTAACCATAGCGGCCATCCTTCCACTTGCGCTCGCCGGTTTTCACGTCAAGGCAGACCAGGATGTCCTCGTCCAGGCCGTAGATGTGGCTTTTCCAGTGGACCGAACTGGTGAACTTGTTTTTCAAATTGCGGTTTCGCCACAGTTCCAGCGCGGTGTGGCTGAAACTTTTTTTCACCACCTCCACGGCGGCGCAACCGGTGCCATAGCCCGCGGAGAGCATAAATCGGTTTTCGGCGAATTGAACCGGTTGGGCGATGTTGCGGTTGCCGTGTTGCACAACCCAGGGAAATTCCCAAAGCAGCTTGCCTTCGCCGGGAGTCAAACCCACCGCTCTCTCATCGGTGACAACCAGCAGTTGTTGTTGGCCGGCCAAGTCCACAAGCATCGGCGAACTGTAAGCCGCCGGGTCGTCAAGGGCGCTCCAGAGACGCTCGCCGTTTAACTTGTGATATGCGACGACCGATTTTCCTCTGGGGCCGCCGGGACAAACGATGAGCTTTTCGGCCACCACCAGCGGCGAGGCTGCCATGCCGTAGGTCAGCTCGGGAGCCTGGTTGTCGCGCAAAATGTTTTTTTCCCAAAGCACGCGGCCGGATTTGGCTTCAAAGCAAATCAAGTCACCCATGGCTCCCAGCGAATAAAGCCGTCCATCGTCCCATGTCGGCGTGGCCCGCGGGCCTTCGCCGCCCAATGGCTCGTCAAACCGCGCAGTGTAACGATGCGCCCAGACTTCGTGCCCGGTTTGCGTGTCATAGGCAACCACCACCTCGTGCTCGCGCCTTTGCTCGATCGTGAAGGCCAGTCCTTCGGCCACTGCGAACGACGCGTAGCCAGCGCCGCACGGCTGCTTCCATAAAAGCGGCAATCCCTCCCTGGGCCAGTCGGTGCGAATCGGTTGCTCGGTGTAGTGGCCGTCGCGCTGCGGTCCGCGAAAGCCCGTCCAGTAGGAAGTGGAGATTTTCTCAGGCTCCGGTGTCTTCTCCGGGCCTGCCGCCTGGCTGGCGCGATGCGTCTCAACGGCTTCAAAATCGGGAATAGTTTTGTGAAACGTCAGCACCGGCGGAAAACCCCCGCGCCATTCAATCTGCAAGCCGGCAAAAACAATCAGCATGCTGACAATGCCCGCGGCGTAGATGGCCGAATAAAGCACCAGGCCCAATGTGCCGAACAGTTTTCGAGCCAGCGAGGACTGTGGGTGACGCCAGAGCATCCAAAGTCCCAGTGGCGGCAACAGATAGCCCGCGACTCGCACACGCAGCAGGCTTTTTGAGGAAGAAGGCATAATTCAATTTATTTTGCCAACGTCTCAGAGTCTGCCCTGCGCGTCAAACCGTGTCCGCAGCGCCTCTGCGGCCTTGCGGGGCAGGAGGAGAA
>CALJZV010000511.1 GCA_937983475.1 uncultured Verrucomicrobiales bacterium | reverse complement strand
TCCTTCCGACATTCTGGCTTGCCGATCTGGCTGGGCAGGTCGTCCAGGCCCATCTCGGATTTGGTCTCGATGACCTGCCGGGTGGCGGGCCGTCCAAACTTGTAATCGAAGATCAGCCGGAGCCCTTGGTGCAAAGCTGTCGCGTCCCCACGCTCCTCCAGGATCGGCAGCTTAGTTGCCTCGTCATGCCCGACCGTGACCATCTTGGTGGCTCCCAGCAGGGCCTCGATGCGCTCGGCCAGATAGGACTGGGGAAAATGCTCCTCGAGTTTCGCCATCATCTCATCCTGCATCCGGGCCGGGTCGGTGATGACGACCGCCACGCTGTGCTTCATGAGTTTCTCCTCGTAGTCGCCGATATCGTTCGCGCCCGAGCTGATCGCCTGCATCGCCCCTATCGCGGCGTCCTTGACTTTCATTCCGGCGATTCGGCCTTGAGGCTCCACCGAAACCGCCCACCGGTAGTCGCCGAGCAGCGACCCGCGATCCGCCTGGGAGAGGTCCCAGACGATGCACCAGTCGCCAGGATCCTCCGGCCTCATGGAGCGGCCATTAACAAACCCGGGCTCGTCGTTGTAGGGCGTATTGATGCGTGGCATTGTGGCAGTGTTAGTTCACAGAAAAATATTTTGCAACCACAAATTTTTCTTAGTTGACGAATATTAATTTGTGAAGGATAGGCACTAACATGGCAACCAATCGAGACCTACCTGAGGACAAACCGGAGTCCCCCAACATCACCGTCACCGCCAGCCCGGAGCTTAAGGCATGGGCCCGCAAATGGGCCAAGGCCAACCACCGCAGCCTGAGCGCTCAAATCCTCCACACCCTGGAGGCGGAGCGCAGCAAAAACCCGGAGCCGCTACCCCGGGTGGCCGAGTTGCCCGTCGAACTAAGCCCAGCCTGACCGATGAGACGCTGGGGCCTTTTACCGGTCGTCATTTTGGCGGCCTGCCTGCACTCCGTGCAGTTCCTGCTTTGCCCGCTTGCCGGGTCGGATCCAACCCTAACCCAACTCTATGACAACCACTCAAGAAGCTCCTCCACCCACCGAGGTGGAAATGGAGACGCTGGCCCCGGCCATCGTCGAAATGCGCCCCAGCGAAACCAGCCTCGCCTTCCGGGCCGCCGAGCAGAGCCTGGACCTGATTTCGAAGCTGGCCCAGGACCCGGAATGCAACCCGGAGCGACTCGATCGCTTTCTGCAGATCCAGGCTGACCAGCAAGCTAAGATTGCCCGCCAGCAATTTAACATGGCGCTGGCCGCTTTCCAGGCCGAGGCCCCGCCGGTCATCAAGACCAGCCAGATCATGGACCACCGCAGCCGTCAGGTGCGCGGGACCTACGCCGACCTCGGCGCGATCAAGCAGCAGGTCGGGCCGATCATGGCCAAATACGGCCTCTCCGACCGCTACGACGCGACCTACGAGAACAACCGGGTCACCGTGATTTGCACGCTGGCCCACAGCGGAGGACACGAGAGCACCTCGACCTATGTCTGCCAGACTGACACGAGCGGCAATAAGAATGACCCTCAGGCGGTCGGCTCCAGCCTGACCTACGGTCGGCGTTACAGCCTCTCGATGGCACTCGGGCTGACCTTCGTTGGTGAGGACGATGACGCTGGAGCGGCCCAGGGGCGCAAGCCTAACAAGGTCGATCAGCGCTTGGCCCAGGCTCAGTCGCAGCCACCCCGGCAGGCTCCGCCTGCCGAGGATGACGGTGCCCGCAACGACCGGGCCATGGCCGCCGTGCAGGCGAAGCTGGGTGCGGAGGGCGTCGAAGATTTTGAAATCACCGAGGCGCTCAACCGGCTCAACGACAAGGGCCCCAAGCTGGCCGAGTGGACCGACGCGCCGACCAAGGTGCTCGAATGGGCCGCAACCCCGAAAGGGTGGGCGAAGCTCGCCAAGGTGATTTTCAGCATGCGCCAGCGGATATGAAGAGCGAATACGATCCCCGGGAGGTGCTCGCCGAGCATATCAACCCGACGACTCCGCGCCTTGAGATTGTGCCGGGCGAGGACTACGAGATCTACCGGGCCTACCCGGGGTTTGCGCCGAGCGATCTCAAGCTGAGCGACCCGGAGCTGGGCTACAAAACCCCAGGCCACCCTCAGCTGCTCGTGGACCGGATTTACGCCGACCAGCAAAAGCGGATCAACCGGGCTGTGCCGGTCGATTACGAGGAGAATGGCGATACCCCGGCCACCAGCCTGGGACGGCTCTACCACACGCTCCTGCTCGAGCCGGAGCGGTTTTTCGAGACCTACGTGGTCTTCGACCGGGCCGCCCGCGAGCAGCTCATTGCCGAGCGCCGCGAGCGCAAGTATGCCGAGGCCGAAACGCGCTGCCGGAAATTCAGCAAGAACTGGGCCGAGGCGCAGGCCTGGAAAGCGCTCCATGGCCGACACGCCGAGAGCGAGGCGGAGATCGACGAGATCCGCGACCAGAAAATCAAGAACTTGATGGCCGCCGCCCGGGAAGATGATGCCCTCCATCCTCAGAGCCAGGGGTTCCGGGCCTGGAAGGAAGCCCACGAGAAGGCGGGCCGCGAGGTGGTCCCGGACAAACTGCATCGCCGGGTAGTTGCCATGATCGAGAGTTTGCAGAGCTCGCGCAACCGGGACGCGATGAACGTCCTGGCCGACCTTGACGTTGAGGACGCTCAGCGCGAGGTCAGTATCTACACACCTTACCAGATCGGTAAGATCACCGTCCAGCTCAAGGGCCGGATCGACATCTGGGGCGGCACCAGCGGCACGATACTCGACGGCAAAACCTGCCAGAGCGTGAGCCGGAGCCGATTCAGCGACGACGTCGAGAAATTCGGGCATTTTTTGTCCGCTGGAGCCTACGCGTGGCACCTCCTCCAGCACGGCCACGACATCCACCGGGTCGGGTTCCTCGCCCAGGAAAAACGCAGCCCCTACCGGGCCCGGGTTGGATGGATGAGTCCCGGGCAGATCAACTACGGAGCGACCCGCTACCTCTGGCTGGCGACCCAAATGGCGGTCTGCTGGGAAGACAACGATTGGGAGCCGGACGAGCGGGAGGCCGGAAATTTCGTGATCGAGCCGAGTCGCTGGCAGGCCAAGTTGATCGAGGAAAACCACCGGGAGTTTGTCAGCGGCATCCCGTTCTAACATGGATACCATTTTCGACCGCCAATTCTGGAGCACGCCGTCGCACGACGACTACGATCCCGAAATGATGCTGGCCGCCGCCTGGGTGCTGACCAATCCGGGCATGGACAAGTTCGGCGGAACGAAGATTTCGAAGCGTAACTTTGAACATGAGACGCACGGCTTGAGTTTCGCCGCCTTGATGCGAGCCATCGACGCGAATCCCGACTGGATTTGGCTCCCGGACGAAAACTATGTCTGGCCAAAAAAATGGATCGGGAAGAACTGCAAGCGCGGTGACAAGCTACTCAAAAACAAGGCTGCCATCGGCATGGTGAAATTGATCCCAGACTTGAGCGAGCGGCGGCGCAGCCTGCTTCTCGAGGAGTATCCCGAGCTGGTTGATCACGAGGATTTCGACTCGCGGCTGCGCGAGGCGTGGAAAAATCGCGGCCAAGCGAAGCGCAACGGAGCTACGCCCCCGCCGCCGCAAACCGAGCTTGAACTCGAGGCGGAAGGCGTTGGCGGAGGCAAGGAAGTTGGGATCATGCCGGTGACGCTCCAGGAGGCCCAGGCCGCCGGGCAATCCGCCGGAGTGGATTCGAAGGTGACGGAAAAATGGTTTTACAATCGCGAGGGCAACGACTGCCTAACCCCGAAGGGCAGGCCGCTCACGAAACGCAACTACCGCTCCGACCTGAAATCGTTCGCGCTGGCCTACGCCGAGCGTCAGAACAACGGGTCTCGAGCTGGACAAACCACCGAAAACACCGGATGGGAGAATTCCGGGATGCTGCCAAAATGAACGGACGACGACAAAGCCAAAACGTCTAACGATCAAGCTCTGCCTCAGGCGGGGCGACCAGAAAACGATGAAAACTGATACGACTACCGACGCCCCGACTGTTGGCTGCAGCTCCTTGTTCTCCGATTCCGAGCGATTGGAATGGGTCATCGCGACGAAAGCCAGCGTCACCAAGGGGGAACGCATGACCACGCGGCAATGGCCACCCTCGAAGGACAACCTTGAGACGGTCTATCAATGCGAATGGTGGAGTAAAAATGGCGACTTGGTGATGCAGTCCGTGGATGCTCGCCACCTCACAATGCGCGAGGCCATCGACGCCGCCATGCTTTCGGAGAACGATTGAGTCTGCCGGGCAGGCCTTAACCAACACAACCGATGATCACAGGAGAAGATCTGAAACGCGCCAGAGTGCTGCCAACCGGCTCCACTGCCTTGTTGGCCTCTTGGTTGAAGGCGCTGGAAACCCTTCATTCGATGGCGGGATTCGCTGACCCCTCCGCGCAAAGGTTGGCCGAATGGGGCGCAAGGCGATGGCCGGAAGCTGCCGCTGCCGGATACGCCCGATTGATTGGAGGCTAACGTCTAAGTGCTGCCGCTGGCCGAGAGAAAACTTTCCCAACACCAAAGACAAATGAGTAACCAGACCGCAATCACCACGCCAGAGAATGGCCAGTCGGTGGCCACGCTTTGTTATGCTTTGCGCTACCAAGCGACGGGGATTTGGGGAATCGGCCCCGAGAGGACTGGCCCCGAAATCATCGAGTGGGCCGAAACTCATAACATGACATTTGTGGAACGAACGCCAACCGAGTTTGAGGAATTCGCAGTCAAGCGAACGGACCTAAAGCCACTAAACGAGGACGAGATCGCGGCATTTCGCCATTGCAGGTGGCGTCCTGGGTCGATGAATGAATTGGAAGCGGTCAGAGCACTTGGCTGTGATTTTGGAGGACGACCCCTTGTGGAAGGTCCGATGTTGCTGCGCGAACAACGCCAGATTCAGAAGAAACTGAATGATTTGGGTCAATCCGAGGCACAACGCCGAGTTCATCCTTCCGAATTACCAGAAACCTATGCCTGCAATCAAAAACTACACCACGCAAATCTCGACAGAGAAGACGCTTGGAGAAATCCAGAAAGCTCTGGCGACCCACAAGGCCACCGCAGTCCTTACGGAATACGACGACGGTGGAGTCGTCACTCATGTCAGCTTCAAGCTTCGAATGGAGCACGGAGAGATGTCATTCCGGCTTCCCGCGAACATCGACGGCGTGTTGGGGTGCCTTTTGCAGAACCCAACCGTCCCCAAACGGCTCAGGTGCCGCGAGCAAGCCGCCCGCGTTGCGTGGCGGATCGTCAAGGACTGGATCGAGGCACAGCTCGCCATCGTCGATGCGGAAATGTGCGAAATGGCCGAGGTGTTCCTGCCTTACGCTCAGCTCACGAATGACGGGCGGACGCTCTACGAGAAATTTCAAGACGCGCCGCAAGCACTGTTGCTTGAAGGATGAACGTCCAGGTTTTCCCGCCGAAAGAAGGCGGCGAGGAACGAGCCAACTGAAGGAGGTCGGCGAACAACCGTTGGTTAGGTGCGAGCGTGCTTGCGCGAATGCGATCTACGCGGTAGCGTAGGCGCATGGCCAACTCAGGAATGCTTGGAATCAGAGAAGGGCGGGGCGTTCCCGCTAAACGTGGCGGACGTGTCCGCTATACTGGCGGCAAATCACCGCAGCTTGGAACCATTCGTAGCGCCAAAAACGGCTACCTGCGAATCCAGCTCGATGGCGAGAAATACATTGGCAGCTATCATCCCACCTGGGAGCTTGAGTATCTGGGCCCTAACGACAAAGATAAGGAGCACCATGAATTGCCTAGACCCCGACTGTAACCGAAAAATTTGCGAGGTGAAGGGGTGCCAGAACCCTGCTCCGATGAAGGTGTCTTCTTCATCGCCTTGTTCTACTGCGGAGTTGATCGCAGCAAAGGAACTTTTAAGACGTTGGTTGCGCAAGCACGCGGTGAATTACAAACCAGGTGGCTGGGATTATGACGAAGACGGGGCCGAGCTATGTAAGAGGACTGGCGAACTTTTAGGGATCGACCCTTGGAACCCGAAGTAGAACAGTTATTATGTTGATCGACCTCGCTGACCCCGTCAGCGAGGTTCGCTCCAACGATTTTACCAAAACCCAACCACTCCATGTCAAGCCTAAAAACTACCGAAGCCCAAGGCGCTCAGCGCATGGGATCCTGCCTCGTCTGCGAGCAGGAGCTCGCGCAACGGGTCAGCAGCATCGGCTACTGGGAACCCGGGATTTGCCCGGGATGCATCGGGGAAGCTGAGCGCCAGGACGAAGCCAAACGCGTCGGCAAGCGCGAAAAACAGCTTGCCCAGAGCCTGAACCGGCAGCTGCGCGGTCAGGTCAGCCCGATTTACTGGGACAGCGATCCCTCACAATTTCCCAAGGAGCACTGGGCTAAAATTTGCCGCTGGGATCCGAAGGGCGACAAAGGTCTCTTCGTCGCTGGGCCGCCCGGGGGCTGCAAGACGCGAATGTGCGCGGCGCGGCTGCGCACCCTCGTCGAGCGCGGGACCCGGGCCGCCTGCGTCTACGAGCAGGACTACGTCGAAGCTTACCGGCGGCGCTTCAGCGACGACCCCAGAGTCAAAGCCAAGAGTGAGTCGATTCTGCGCCGCGCCAATTCTGAAGTGCTGCTGCTCGACGACCTGGGCAAGGCGAGCGCCACCGGGGCGTGGGAGGAGGCCATCACGCACCTACTCGAGCACCGCACCAGCCACGAGCTCAAAACGCTCTGGACGGTGAACCTGGGCTACGAGCAGGTCCTGGGCCTTTGGAGGGACGTCGAGCGGCGCAGGGCGGCGGATCGTCGCATCCGGGAGTTTCACGAGGTGGTTATCGTGCCAGAGCAGCTCATCGATCAGCCCGAGTAAACAGCAGGGCAGCGTCACCAAAATAGAGACTGTGGCCGCAGCCGGGGCATTTCATCACCTGCACCATCCGGCCAGGGCCGCCAGGGCTGCAGGTCGCCACGCTGCAAAACTGGTCGCCGGGCCGAAAATCCCAGGAGCCAACCCAGGTCGAAACCAAGGCCATGCCGGGCTGCATTTCCTGGCGACATTTCAAGCAGCTCAAGTTACTCAGGTTACTCATCAAACAGCCCTGACCGAGTTAAAAATGCCCGAAGGTCCGCAATCTCGCCTTCGAAGGCGCAGGCAGCACAGCCGCCGCCCGGAGCATGGTCGTGGCTATCGGTTTCGGCCTGCTCTCTCATCCAGCGCCACCCTTGCGCTTTGGCCCTCAGCTGCTCGTCGCTGAATTCGTCCAGGTGCATGCCAAAGCCATGCAGGAATTCAATGAATCCGGCTACGAGCAGAACATCGTCGGTGATTCGGTCCATCGTCGGTGATTCGGTCCATGATCATTCTTCGGTCTGGTCGTTGAGTTCCGGCATAGCCCGCCGCTCGACCTCGACCCGGCGGCGGCGGAAATGCGCCTTGAGGCCCAGCAACGTATTGCGCTTCTTTCGCAGCTCGGCCAACTCGGTGCCGTCGATTGCCGTGTCGAGAATTTGGGTCTCGGCGGCGGCGATCTCCAGGTCCACATGCTCGACCAGATCACCAAACGCCTCGTTGGTGTCGAGGTCCGCGAAATCTTTCGAGGAGATCATGGCGCAACCCTGACGCCGTCCTGGGCTAGCTTGCGCCGGAGCAGGGCCTCGACGGTCTCAGAGATGTTCGGATAGGTCTCCTCGACCTTGGTTTTCACGTTTTGGGGAATCGTGATGTGAAGAGGGACGCGCTTTTTCTCGGGCGGCAGGGGCTTGCGACCGAGGCGGGGAGGGGTTGCAGTATCGGACATTGGGGCAATCTATTTCGATGGTCATAAAAAATCAACAAGTTTCCGCTTGACCCTTTTTCGTGCGCATTTTAATGTCCTTAATTATGTCTCGGCCAGGACTCCATACCCAGAGCGAGCGCGTAGCGGCGGCCAACCGCTACGAGCACCAGCTCCGGCTCCTTGCCGAGCAAA
>CALJZV010000510.1 GCA_937983475.1 uncultured Verrucomicrobiales bacterium | reverse complement strand
GTCCATCCGGCACGCCAGCGACGACCTCAAGATGCCGCCCAAGGAAAAGTTGCCCGCCAGCGACATCAAGAATTTTGAAATCTGGATCAAGATGGGCGCGCCTGACCCGCGCCAGGGCGAAGCCGACGAAAAGACCTACGCGAACTGGGACTTGGAGGAGTCCAAAAAATTCTGGTCCTTTCAGCCGCTCAAGACCGCGATGCCGCCGGAAATTAAAAACAAATCGTGGCCAAAAACGCCGGTGGACCGGTTTATTTTGCATAAACTCGAGGCCAGGTCGCTGAAGCCGGTGGAACCCGCCGACAAACGCGCGTTAATCCGTCGCGCCACCTACAACCTGACCGGCCTGCCGCCCAGCCCGGAGGAAATTGAAGCCTTTCTTCAGGACAAGTCCCCGCGCGCTTTTGAAAACGTCGTGGACCGGTTGCTGGCCTCGCCGCACTACGGCGAACAGTGGGGACGTCACTGGCTCGATGTGGCCCGCTACGCCGACACCTCCGGTTGCAACTCGGACTTTCCGGTCCCCTCGGCCTACCGTTATCGCAACTACGTCATCCAGGCCATCAACGAGGACACGCCTTACAATCAATTTCTGCTCGAGCAAATCGCGGGCGACCTGCTGCCGGCGAATACCGACGACGAGAAGTTTGAAAAAATAATTGCCACCGGCTATCTGGCCATCTCGCGCCGTTTCGGCTCCCGCAACAACGAGTTTCACCTGACCATCGAGGACACGCTCGACAACATCGGCAAGGGCATTCTTGGGCTGAGCCTGTCGTGCGCCCGCTGCCACGACCACAAGTTTGACCCCATCCCGGCCAAGGATTACTACGCGCTCTACGGCATTTTCAGCAGCACCAAGTACGCGTTTCCAGGCACGGAGATTTTCCGCAAGCCCAAGGATTTTGTCCCCCTGGCCACCGGCGCGGAAGCCGCGGCGTTTCTTGCCTATCAGGAGGAAGTGGGCGCGCTGGACAAGAAATTAAAAAATCTGGCGGAGGAAAAACGGCTTCTGGAAGCCCGCTTGACAGAAAATAAGGAGGCTCTGGAGAAAAGCCCATCCGATGAGGAAAAGGCCCGCCTGCTCGAAGCCCAAAAGGAACTGGATGAGAAGCTCGCCAACGCCAAAACCGATCTCGAAGCAGGCAAAAAGCGCCGCGACGACTTGCTGGCCAATCCGCCGAAAGTGGAGAAGGCTTATGCGGTCTCCGAAGGCATTCCCGCAAACGCCAAGTTGCAGAAGAAAGGCTCGCCGTTCGCCCTGGGCGAGGAGGTGCCGCGCGGGTTTCTCCAGGTGCTTGAAGGCCAGACGCTGCCGCCCGACATCACCACCAGCGGAAGATTGGAATTGGCCCAGTGGTTGACAGACCCAGCCAATCCATTGACCGCGAGGGTGATGGTCAACCGCATCTGGCAACATCATTTTGGCCGCGGCCTGGTGGGGACGGTGAATGACTTCGGCACGCGGGGCAAGGCGCCGTCGCATCCTGAACTGCTCGATTACCTTGCGGCGCGCTTCATGGAGGACGGCTGGTCTTTGAAGAAAATGCACAAGCTCATCATGCTTTCGAGCGTCTATCAGCTTTCCAGCCGCGACGAACCGCGAAACGCGATTGCGGATCCCGAAAACCACCTGCTCTGGCGCTACAATCGCCGCCGCCTCTCGGCGGAGGAAATCCGCGATTCCATGCTCACGGTCAGCGGCACGTTGGAGCGCGGCATGGCCGGCGAACATCCGTTTCCGCCCGAAAATGAATGGAAGTTCTCTCAGCACAGGCCGTTTCTCGCCGTCTATGAAAGCCGTCACCGCAGTGTTTACCTGATGCAACAGCGAATTAAAAAGCACCCGTTCCTTGATGTCTTTGATGGCGCCGATCCCAACGCCTGCACCGGCGAGCGGCCCTTGACCACGACCGGCATCCAGGCCCTGTTGCTGCTGAACAGCCCGTTCGTTCACGAGCAATCCGAGCGGCTCGCCGAGAGGTTGGCGCGCGTGGATTCCCCGGAACGCAAGCAGGCCGAGGCCGCTATTCATCTCGCTTGGGGACGGCCCGCAACCCGCGAAGAACTTTCCCGAGCCGCCCACTATTTGAAAAACGTCCGGGACGAATTTAGAAGTGCCGGCCTGTCCGAACATGAAGCGTCCCGCGAGGCGCTGGCCAGTTACAGCCGAGTCGTGTTGAGCAGCAATGAGTTTATGTTTTTGGATTGACCGGTTATGATTCACGCCAACGCCATGAAACACGGTTGCACACGAAGACAAATGGTCCGCTCCCTTGTGGCCGGGTCCATCTTGTTGCCAGGCATTCTCCAAAGCCTGCTGGCCGAGAATGCCAC
>CALJZV010000509.1 GCA_937983475.1 uncultured Verrucomicrobiales bacterium | reverse complement strand
GTCGATGCCCAATCCGCCTGACGCGCCGATGCCCGCTGCCAAACTCAACCAACTGGAGAAGTTGGGAAGCGCCAACACCGACTGGGGCGCGTGGCCGGTGGACGGCAGCAAAACGGTGGACGAGCGGACGGTGGATTACTGCATTGAGCGCATGATGGAGCCCAAGGAAAAAAAACCGCTCTTTCTGGCGTGCGGTTTATTTCGCCCGCACATGCCGTTCTTCGCGCCACAGTCGGCGTTGGACGACTATCCGTTGGAACAGACCCGGATGCCCGTGGTGAAACAAGACGACATGGCCGATGTGCCGCCGGGCGGACGCGCGCTGGCCAAACACAGCGCGAAGTTCTGGCATGGCATCCATGAGGCGGAGGCGCGCAATCCAGGCCTGTGGCGCGAAGCCGTGCGGGCCTACCAGGCGGCGGCGACTTTTGCCGACCGCCAGATCGGCAGGCTGCTGGACGCCATCGAAGCCTCCGGGCGCAAACCGGTCATCGTGCTTTGGTCGGATCACGGCTACCAGTTGGGGGAAAAAGGGTGTTGGGAAAAGTTCACCCTCTGGGAAAAAGCCAATCGCATTCCGCTCATTGTTGTCGCGCCCGGCGTGGCAAAGCCGGGAACCCGATGCGATCGCCCGGTGGATTTGACGGCACTGTATCCGACGCTGGCCGAGTTGTGCGGCCTGCCCGCGCCGTCAAAACTGGACGGTAAAAGCATCATTCCGCTGCTCAAAAATCCATCAGCCAGATGGGAGCGCCCCGCTTTAATGACTTACGGTCAAGGCAACCACGCGGTGCGGTCGGATCGCTGGCGCTATATTCGTTACGCGGACGGCAGCGAGGAGCTTTACGACCATGACAATGATCCGCATGAGTGGAACAACCTCGCGAGCAATGCCACCTTGGCGTCTGTTAAACAGGAATTGAGCCGGTGGTTTCCTGCGTCCGATGCCGCGCCTGCTGCGGATTACAAGCCAGCCCGTTGAACAGTTTGGCCGAGGCAAGCTCGCTTCCCGGTTGATTCTTTGGCCGTTCCCGTCTATTGACTGGGCCATGCAATCGCCTGTTTCCCGCCGAAATTTTCTGAAGAAATCCCTGCAAGCAGGAGCCGCTGTTTCCGGGCTGGGATTGCTCGGAAATCGCGCCAAGGCCATCGAGCCGTTCAAGCGTTCAGGCTCGCCGCGGTTTCAATTGAGCCTGGCAGCGTATTCATTTCGCGACTTTTTCAAATCGAAGGACGCCGATGGCAAGCTGGACCTCTTCCAGTTTATTGACTTCTGCGCCCAGCACGGCTGCGAGGGAGCCGAATTGACCAGCTATTATTTTCCCAAGGACGCCGGACCGGATTATTTCACCCAAATCCGGCGGCATGCGTTCCTGCGCGGGGTCAACGTCAGCGGCACGGCGGTCGGGAACAATTTCGCTCTGCCAAAAGGGGACAAACTCGCCGCCCAGATTCGCGACGTGAAGCGCTGGATTGACAATGCCGCCCTGTTCGGCGCGCCGCACATCCGCGTGTTTGCGGGGCCGGTGCCCAAGGACATTTCGGAAACCGACGCGCGGAAAAACTGCATCGAGGCGCTGGAGGAATGCTGCGAGCACGCGGGCGGGCACGGGATTTTTCTAGGACTGGAAAACCATGGCGGCATTGTGGCGCAGGCCGACGGGCTTTTGGAGATCGTCCGCGCCGTGAAGAGCCCCTGGCTGGGCGTCAACCTCGACACCGGCAACTTTCACACCAAGGATCCCTATGGCGATCTGGCGCGATGCGCGCCCTACGCGGTGAATGTGCAGTTCAAGGTGGCGGTTCGCGAGAGTGGCCAAGCCAAGCAAGATGCCGATTTTCCCCGTTTGTTTGAAATGCTCCGCGAGGCCAATTACCAGGGCTATGTGGTGCTGGAATACGAGGCCAAGGAGGATCCTTGGACAGCCGTTCCAGCGCTGCTGAAGGAAATGAAGCAACTGATCCTGGCCCGATCCTGATTGGCCCGCCTTAAATAAGTGAAGCAACCCCGGTGAATTTGCGGGCAAGAAAATGCCATTGCCTTCCGGATTGAAAACTTCCCACTATGACGCCGCTTCATGAGCAATTTGGTTGCGATATTCCGGTTTGGATGGCCCTACCTGCGGCGCTACAAGCTCCGCCTGGCCATGGGCATTCTGCTGGGTGTGCTGTTTGGGCTGTCAAACGCCACATTTGTCTGGGGCACCAAAACCCTGTTTGAGCGCCTGGCGCCGCAGCAGGATTCGCTGGTTATCGGCAAGGACACTTCGGTGCAACTGGTGCTGTCCACCAATGTCACCCCGGAGATGACCGTGGAGGGCGAAACCGCCACGCTAACATTTTCCAGAACCGCCAACCTGGCTGTGAACGTGAACACCAATCTGCCGAAGCCGGGCGTGTTTATGGAACACAGCCTGAAGGTGAACGAAACGGTGACCGAGCCCGGGTTTTTCCGGCGATGGGGAGTCAAACTCGAGCACGGTTTTAATTCATTCGTGGATGCGTGGCTGCCGCTCAAAGGCCGGCCCATTGACCTGCCACAAATCATCGGCGGATTCTTGCTGTTGCCCCTCCTTGTGGCTCTTCGGGGGTTCATTGGTTATTTGAGCAGCTATTGCATGGCTTGGGTGAGCGAGCGAACCATCCGGGACCTGCGCATGAATGTGCTGGGCACGCTCCACAGCCTCTCCACGGACTACTTCAACAGGGCGTCGACGGGCGAAATGCTCCTCCG
>CALJZV010000508.1 GCA_937983475.1 uncultured Verrucomicrobiales bacterium | reverse complement strand
TGGATGGCAAGGCGTGACGAGGGAGCATAGCCGCAGTGCTCTGTGACCGAGGAGCAACGCCGCCAGACGGCTTTTTCCTCGAAAACCCTCCGGGCGGCGGTTCTTTTGCCCGTGGCCCGCGTTGGCTCGACCGTTACAGCCCGCTGCGGGGATGCTCCGGCCTCGCCGCCTTGGCCACAGCCAAAATCTTTCGCCGCAGGACCCTGCGCAATTTTCAAACAGGCTCTAAGAAACGGAGTCATCGTTTTCTCATAACAGAAAGCCCACTTCGGGAAAGCCTCAAAAATGGTTCGCCGCAAGGGATGCCGCCCGCCCGCCGGGGCAGCGAACTGAAAAAAGTCCACGCTCAAAGGGCGTGGACCGGGTCGATTCTCTGACGCTGTTGGACTTCGAGAACCGCTGGCGGTTGAGAAACAGCAAAAATCAACCGCTACCCGCTTAAATGTAATTCAACCTTGGGTGAAATAAAACCGCCCCCATCAAAGGGCTCGACTGCTGGCCTGTTTTTATTCGAAGAAAACGAAAAAAAAGTGGAGCCAGCTGTCGGGATCGAACCGACGACCGACGGTTTACAAAACCGTTGCTCTACCGCTGAGCTAAGCTGGCAAATCCAAAGGAACCGAGCGGCAAATACTATCTGCGCGCCAAAACAAATGGCAAGCGCGTTCAGGAATGGTTTGCATTTTCCGCGTAAAACGATCGAGGCGTTCACTAAACAATAACAGAAGAGTCATCCGCCCATTGTGGCCATCAACCGATCGACTTTGAAGCGCAGCTCAGCCGTGAATGCTCGCGCAACCGGCGTCACCGCGTCAGTTCCAGAAACGCTTTTTCCAGTGCGCCTTCCACGCCGCTAAGAGCGCGAATTTCGTCGGGAGTCCCCACCGCGGCAAGGCGTCCCCGGTGAATGATGCCCACGCGATCGGCCATCTCTTCGGCCACGCTGAGCTGGTGCGTGGACAAAAACACGGTCATGCCCTGGCGGGTCCGTTCCTTGAGCAAATCCTTAACGACGCGGGCGTGGTGGGGATCGAGGCCGACCATCGGCTCGTCAATCACCAGCACCTCCGGGTCGTGCATCAGCGCGGAAACAATGGCCACGCGCTGCCGGGTGCCATGCGACAGACTTTCCAGCGGCTTGTTGGCAAACGGCTCAAGCTGAAAACGCGGCACCAGGTCGGCCAGGGCATTCTCAAGCTGCGCGTCGGTCATCTGAAACAGCCTCCCGACAAACCGCAGGAATTCCGCCGGGGTCAATTTGTCGTAAAGAAAGGGAAAGTCCGGCACGTATGCCATCCGTTTCCGGGCCTCCAAGGGATGGGTCTGAACGTCGAACCCAGCCACTTTGGCCAGGCCTGAGGTGGGCTTGATCAACCCGGCGATGATGCGGATGGTCGTGGTTTTTCCTGCCGCGTTGGGTCCAAGCACAACAAAAAATTCGCCTTTGGGCACCGTCAGCGTGATGTCATTGACCGCTGTGAGGTCGCCGAATTTTTTTACCAGGTGAACGAGCTCGATCATGGCGTTAGAAATGCGTGAAGGCGTCGTTGCTCAACACCAGTTCGTCAGGCAGATGAACCCAAAGTATTTCACCGACGCGGCTGACAAAAATCCATACCCGGAAATGATTCAGCAACATCGTTTCCAGCCGGTACACCCGAACTTTCGAATGGCCAAACCGCATGGAGTCATTGCGGGCTTCCCATTGCACGGAGGCATCCTTCAAAAACGCTTTTTTTTCCCCCATCATGCCCAAGGCGCCAGCCAGTCCCAAGGCCCACGAACCGCCCAGTTCCTCCACCAGTTTTTCCGGGTCGCGCAACTGCGAGAAGGAATAGCGCTGCTCCCACATGCCCGAGGCGTCGCTGCCGATCAAATGAACGGTTTCCCGCTCGGCGTTTGCGGTGACTTCCCAGGAATCGGGCCGCAGGCTCACGCGCAACTTTAATTCCTTCCACTGATAATTGGTCGAAAGCTTCAGGCTCATGTCAAACCGCAGGTTGTTGGTCAAGGATTTGAGATGCAGATTGCCTTCCAGGTCGAGCATGTAGCCGGTCGGGGGCTGGCCCACCGCCAAGGGCTGGAAATCGTCGGACAGCACATTGTCGGCGTCAAGAGTCTGACCGGCGTCAGGCGCCAGCCGGCAGTAACCGATCTTGACCTTATGATGGTAGATGTTGAGAGAGGAATTGTCCGGCGCGGTGAGAATTTTCTGCCAGACCCGCTCCGCCGGGATGGAGGACCGGTCGCCGCGCTGGCCGAATTCGGCGCGCCACAGGAGGGCGTTCATTATAAGCCAGAACAAGACAATCGCAGCAAACAGGAGCCGGTGCAGCATGGTCAGGGAATGTTGAGCACCTGGCCGATTTTCAGGCGCGTCGGGTCCACCCCCGGGTTTGCCCTCAAAAGCTTCTGCAAGTCCACGCCGTTATCGCGCGCGATGTCAGTTAGTGTGTCGCCCGAGCGAACCGTGTACGTGCGGGGTCTGCGTGGTGAGACCGTGCCAGGGGTTGGTGAAACCGAGGGCCGCGCCTCAGCTGCGGCAACCGTGGCACCCGGGCCGGACGGGACACCGGCGGAACGCGAATCAGCGCTGACGATGCGGTTGCTCAGTTGCGCCTCCAAATTCTCCACGCGCTGCTTGAGCAACAGGTTTTCGTTGATCAAGCGCTCCAATTCGCGCTGCATGCCTTGGCTGACCGGTCCAAGCACCTCGCCACGAACCAGTTCCATTTTACAGGCTTTAATCCGTTCCCGAGCGCGCTCGGCATATTCGGAATTGGGCCGAAACTTCAAGTGTCGCTCATAATGAAAAATCGCCGCGGCAAAGTCCTTCATGTGCTCTTCGTGAAGTAACGCCAGTTCCAGATGAGCCGCCGCCGATTGAGGGTTGTTCTCCAGAGCTTTTTCAAATTCCTCAATGGCGCCCCTGTAATCGAGGCTGCTCACCCGCGCCCGCCCGTTCAAATAGTGGGGATCCTTCTGCTCGTCGGCACTGCCTTTAGAGGAGGGAAAACAACCCGTCAGGCCAAGGCTGAATAAAAGCAGCGCTCCGCACTGTACCAAGGCTGTAACTCGAATCATGCGCAGCAACCTACTGAAACCGATCCGAATGGGCAAGAAAGCGATGGCTGCGGCGCCTGAAGCGAAAAGGCCGGCTGGCGGACTTGTAGTAAAATATAGCACATTTGTGCTATTGTCCCCGCTTCCGGGTTTTGCCACCTTCCTTGCATCCCTAAAGGCAACAACTCGACTGCGGCCGAATGGCTGACCGGTCGAACATGGCATAGCCACATTAACCCAAAAAGAGACCCTGTATGACTAAGAAAACCACTGCTCTCGTCGCATTAACCACCTTGTTTGTGGGCGCGACCCTGCATGCTCAAACCTCACCTGGCCCGCAGCCCAGCATTTGCAATCGCGCCTGCTGGACAGCCCGCGCCGGCACCTGCACGACAACGATTTCCACGTTGAGCCGCGCGATTATTCACCATACCGCCGGCTCCGGCGATTACAATGTCACCACGCTGGCGGACGGCGCCGCCAAGGTCCGCGGTGTCCAGAACTACCACATGGATGTCAACGCATGGTGCGACGTCGGCTACCACTTCCTGGTGGATAAGAACGGCAACATTTTTGAAGCCCGAGCTGGTTCTCTGGGCAGCAGCCCTTGGAAGCGCGGTGCCCATGACGGTTGCAACACGGACAGCATGGGCTTCACACTGCTGGGCTATTTCCATTCGCCCTACAATCATGATCCCAACGCCACGATGCGCGGCGCGCTGTATGACGTAATTGCCTGGCGCATGCCTTCGGGGTGGTCTCCATACGGCAGCGGCACTTATTGCAGCGTGACTGTCGGCACCTTGGACGGCCATCGCAAAGTCAAGGCCACTGCCTGCCCGGGTGACACCATGCATCCGCCTTACATCACCGAAAACTACAACGGCGGGGATGCCCGCACCGGCGTGGCCAACCGCCGCGGCGCTGGCGGATCAACAGAGGTCATTGTGGACAACGGCACTGCCAACTTCACTGCTTCAGCCAACTGGACAACATCCGTCAATGTCGCCGGGTATTATGGCAGCAACTATCAAGTGCGCAGCACAGCGTCCGTCAGCGATGTAGCCCAATGGAACGGCAGCCTGGCCACTTCCGGCACTTACACAGTCCATGCCTGGTGGACCGCAGCAACAGACCGCTCCACAACGGCTCCATACATCGTTGAACGCGACGGCGGCTCGACCACGGTCAGTGTCAATCAACAAATCAATGGCGGAAAATGGAACTCGCTCGGCTCCTTCAGCATCACTTCCGGAACCCGCTACGTGAAGCTGTCCTGCTGGACCACAACCGGCTTCTATGTCATTGCTGACGCGGTCAAGTGGGTGAAGTAAAAAATCCTTTGCAAGCAGGCGCGCCTTTTACTCGGGCGCGCCTGCCCTTGTGAAATAACTGTGTCGCAAGCTCCGGGTTCATAGGTTTTCCCGGAGCTTGCGCTTTTAGTGGTCTGCCCCCGGTTTTGTAGGCTTTCTCCCGAACACTCGTCCGAAGGCAGGAGTTGAGTTTTGCCCTCGGCGTTTAAACGCGAAACAATCCAAAGGAAACATTGTATGAATAAAACTACGTTCACACTTCTTTCGGCGGCGGCATTCATTGGAGCTGCCGAAATAAAAGCCCAAACCACTCCGGCGCCGCAGCCCTCCATTTGCAACCGGGCCTGTTGGACCGCCCGGGCGCCCTCCTGCTCCATCAGTCAAAACACCACTCTCAATCGAGCCATCATTCATCATACGGCCAATCAAAACACCTTTCCCAGCGCCAGCCTGGAAACATCAAAGGGCTACGTTCGGGGGCATCAAAACGGCCACATGGACGTCAATGGCTGGTGCGACATCGGGTATCACTTTTTGGTGGACAGCCTGGGCAACATTTTCGAAGGCCGCCAAGGCTCCATCAGCAGCCTGCCGCGCGGCGCGCATGACGGGTGCAACACCGACAGCATGGGCTTTTCGCTGATGGGCTACTTTCATTCACCCTACAATCAAACGCCCACGACCGTGATGTTGGACAACCTGTACAACACCATTGCTTGGAAGATGCCCTCTGGATGGACGCCTTACGGCAGCGGTACTTACTGCGGAAACACCGTGGGCGTTTTGGATGGCCATCGCAAGGTCAAGGCCACCGCCTGCCCCGGCGACATCGTCTTCAATAATTACATCGGCAACGACTACAATGCGGGCGCCGCGCGCACCACCATTGCCGCCAAGCGCACTCCCGGCATCATCGTGGACAACACGGACGCGGGCTTCACCGCCTCCTCCAACTGGACCACATCCACTTCGGTCGCGGGCTACTACGGAACCAATTACCGGCCTCGCGCCACTGAAGCGGTCAGTGATGTGGCCAAGTGGGATGGCGTGCTGGCCGCATCCGGCTCCTATCAGGTGTTCGCCTGGTGGGCCGCTTCATCCAACCGCTCCACAACCGCACCATATTTGGTGGAACGCGACGGCGGCACAACGACCGTCAACGTCAACCAGCAAATCAACGGCGGACAATGGAATTCCCTGGGCACGTTCACCATCACCTCGGGCACACGCTTTGTGAAACTGTCGTGCTGGACCACCACCGGCTTCTTCGTCATCGCCGACGCGGTCAAGTGGGTGAAACAATAAAAGGCCTCGTTGACTCAAACGGGCGCGCCTGAAATCGGGCGCGCCCTTTCTTTTTATTTTCCCGGAAACAACTCTAAGCCGGACCCAAGTTTTTACTTTATTGTCCCAACAGTTGAAACCGCCCCGGCGAACCGGGCACATCCTCAACCTCCACAAGCAGCCCGGTTTTCCGCTGCTTTATATTTAACTTGAAGATGATGGTGTTGACGCCTCGCTCCAGATCCAACACCACCTGCGGCCCAAGTGCCGTCGGCTTGCCGTTCACCCACGCGGCCAATCCCTCGGTGCTGTTGAGTTTCAGTTGAATCTTGCCCGGCGTGGTCACCTCCATGCGACTGCGCGCCAAAACAACTCCGTTCTTCCCTGCCGCCACCAGTTCATCGAGCGGCAACATGCCGGAAACCAAACTGAATGCCGATGTCCAGGACAGCGTGCTCTCGTCGGTTGGCGAAACCGACTCTGTGGCTGGCGCAAGGCTCCAGGCGCGCATTACCGGCTTGGGATTGTTGGCAAACAGTCCAGGCTTGCCCAACTCGGAGAGGAACTTGCACAGGTCAAGCAGTTCGGCCTGCGTCAGGCTGTTGACCAGTCCGGCGGGCATCAGCGACGCGGGCTTGTCATGGCGTTCCTTGATGCGATTGGCCGGGATGACAATGCTGCTTCGCGTCGCGTCCTTCAGGACCAGTTCCTTGCGGTTTTCACGGACGCGAACTCCCAGCACATAATCGTCGTCCTGCGTGACGACCTCGATGGTTTCAAAGCCGTCCTTGATGATCTTATTGGGAAATAAAAGGGATTCGATGAGGTATTCGAGAGTTGAGCCGCTGCCCACTGCGCTCAGGTCCGGCCCCACCTGCCCGCCTGCCCCGGCGATGGCATGACATTGAACGCAACTGAGTTCAGATCTTCTGTAAATCAGTTCTCCCCGCGCCGCATCGCCCTTTTGACGCACAGTTTCAGCCAGTTGCACCAGTTGCTCGCGGGAGAGTTCCGGCGTCTCGGCGTTCAACCCCGCGGCCTCGTAAAGCAGGCCGAGCAACGGCTGATCCTGCCGGCCGGCGGATTGCATCAGGCGCAAGGCCAGCTTGGCGTTGTCCGGTAAAATGCGCTGGCCATCGAATGCCTTGCCCAGCGCGTCCGCCCCTCCATGACGCTGCAAAAACGGCTTGAACACCGGCGCCACTTCAACAGCCTCCTCGCCCATCATGGCGGCGGCCACCGCAGAAGCCGCAGCCAGATCAATGTCCGCCAGGCTGGCCAGGGCAGCCATGCGGATGGACGTTTCATTTTTCTGTGAGGTAAATGAACGCAGAATGGACACGCTCTCGGCACCGCCAATTGCCGCGAGAGATTCAATCGCGGCCTGGCGGACCTTGGCCGAGCCCTTGGCCTGCGCGGCGCTGGCGATATAGGCTCGAAGGTCGCCGGCCTTCCACGCTCCCGCCAGTTGCAGCGCGGCAATTCTCAACGGCTCATGGCTGGAGTTCAGGTGCGTTTTCAACCGCTGGAAATCCGTCTTTGGAATGATCTTTCGATCCCGTGCCGCGCGGGCGAGTTCGGACAGGACACGCGCCTGAAACTCGTTCTCAAAGGCATGTTCAAAGAGCGCTTTTAATTCCTGTTCACCTCCGACCGAGGCAATGGTGCCAAGCACCTTTGCCCGGCGAGACGGCTCAACTTTGCCCCCATTCAAAAGCCTCACCAGCACTCGGGCTCCCGGGACCGAACCGGCAGCCTGGGTGACAAATTCCAGTTTAACCGGGTTGCCATCGAACAACATTTCGCCTGCGGCCAAGTGGGGTTCCCAGTGTGGCTTCAGCGCGTTGGCCGTGTTCCTGAGCGCCTGCTCAATGTAGCGATCCGTTGGGCGCTCCAGCGCGGCGGCGGCCAGTTCCATCGATCGGCGCGTGGGAATGTAGCTGAGCTCAATGACTGCCTGGAGCCGCACTCGCGGATGCTCATCAGCCACCTGCGCCGCGAGCAAATGCAGCGCGTCAGGCATCGCTCCATGCCAGTCGCGCAACACCGCCGTCGCTGCGGCTCGTGCATTGGGATCCGCCGCCCGCAACACGCTCCTGAGCAGCCCCGGCTCAGTTCGGTTCAAATTCTGGTAAACCCACAACGCCTCCATGCGGTGATGGTCATAATTCGGATCACTGACATCGAGCTTGCGCACCCACTATGCCAGCCGCGGCAGCACGGCCCGCAGGCCGCGCTCCGCCAGTGCGCGCCGGGCCTGGGCACGGGTGTAATCCTCCGGCGCCTTGAGATGATTCAGCAGTTGCTTGACCGAAGCGCCCGCGATTTGAGGACGCTCCACCAGCGGACGCCCCTTGGCCGTGACGCGCCAGATGCGGCCTTGGGTCATGTCGCGCCCGGTGTCGCGAAAGTGATGCTGCATGTGGCCGATGAGCGGATTAAACCAGTCGGCGACGTAAAGCGCGCCGTCCGGCCCCATGTGATGGTCCACAGGCCGAAACGCCGAGTTAGTGGAAACAATCAGCGGCCCGGCAGCCTTCATCGCGTAACCGGAACTGTCATCGGAGAACGTCCACCGCACCAACCGGTTCTCCTTGAACGGGGCGCTCACGAGACTGCCCTGCCAATCCTCGGGAAAATGTCGTCCGCTGACCACCTCCGCTCCTGCGAGTTTGCCCTCGCCGCCGGGAACAGGAACCGCAGATGAGGTGCCGCCATCGGTGGGCAAAATGAAATTGCTCCCCTGCTGTCCCGAGGAATCTATGTGGAAGTCAAGACCCCAGCGGTTCCAGTAATGACCCCAGGGATTGGGCGGCACGCTGTTGGCCAGATGGGTCGATAATTTCCCCGAAGGGGGGTGATACGCCATGATGCCGGCCAGCCAGTAGCCGGAGCGCGACGCCAGACCGTGGGCCGTCTCCATGTTGTTGTGAAGGAACACGCCGAGGTTCATGTGAACACGGCCATCGGGACTCCACCGCAAACTGTGCGCCTTGTGGTGCGAATCTTCGGTGCCAAATCCTGAAAGGACCACTTCCCGGCGGTCGGCTCGCCCGTCGCCATCGGTGTCTTCAAGAAACAAAATCGTGGTGTCATCGCTGACAAACGCGCCGCGCCCATGCGGCAGCACTCCAGTGGGAATGAGCAACCCCTCGGCAAATACCGTGGTCTTGTCGGCGCGTCCATCGCCGTTGATGTCTTCGAGTATGATGATTTTGTCCGACGGCATCTCGCCGGGCTTGATCTGCGGATAATGCACCGTGGTGGCGACCCAGAGACGCCCGCGCTGGTCGAAGGCCATCTGCACCGGTTTATTGATCAACGGGTCGGAGGCAAACAGATTCACCTCCAGCCCTTCGGCGATTTGAAAGGAATGCCGCTCGCTTTCAGGGTCGGACTTGGGCACCGCACTGAGCGGCTTGGCGCCTTCGGCGCTGGCTTCCACGACGCGCCGCGCCTCTTTTAATTTGCCGGAAGCCAAATGGCGACGCACTTCGGCAATGACCTTGTCCTCCTCTTCCGCAAGCTTTGCGAAGGCCTCGATTTCACTGAACATCGGCAGCGTCACGCCGCTGAGTTCATTTTGGTAACGGCTGCCCTCTGGAAAAACGTACTCGGCATTCATAGGCCGGTAGTGGAACCACCATTGCAGATTTTTTTTGCGAATGGCCTCGCGCAGCACCTCGGCGCGCTGTAGGTAAAGCTTGGGCAGGGCCATGAAGGGCGTCAGCCCGAGCGATTTCTGGATCGCCGCCGCCGCCTGGCGATAGCCCTGGGAATTCAGATGCACCCCGTTGCTGGTCACCGGCTCAATGGCCTCGGGCACCACCTTCAGGCGCTCGAACAAATTGACGAAGACCAGGCCGCGCTCCCGCGCCAGCCCTTCGATGGCGGCGGTGTATTTCTTCAAATTCCGGTTGTGCGCGGCGGGATCGGGCCATTGGCCGCCGAGGGCCTCATGGCGATGCGGCGAAATCAGGACAATGCGCGGAGTCGTCGCGGAAAGACGGTCCAGCAACGCGGCATACTGCCTGATGAAATCGCCCAGGCCGTCCTCGCCCCGAAAGGATTCCATCATGCCGAAGCTGACCAGGATCACCGTCGGGTTCCACTGCTCCACGTATTGAAACAGGCCAGGGACATACTTGGGACGCGCGGGCACCAGAGGAGCGAGATGGCCCTCCACCGAGTCGCCGCCCCAGCCGAGATCGCGGACGGTGACATTGG
>CALJZV010000507.1 GCA_937983475.1 uncultured Verrucomicrobiales bacterium | reverse complement strand
GGCCATTCTTTTGCGTTGCCAGTTTTCCGGAAAAACGGCACACCACAGCCAACGTATGAAAAAACTTTTCAATAAATTTGCCGCGCCCTTTGCCGCGCTGGTCGTTGGAACTGTGGTTACCGGCTGTGTCACGGGTCATGCCACAAAGCATGCGTTGCGCGACAGCCTCACCCTTTACGCTTCATTTGACCAAAAGCTCAATGCCGATGTCGCCAGGGGCGACGCCAAACTTTACGGAGCGGTTTCGCGCAAGACGATGCTGCCCGGTGTCATTGGGTTGCCGGAGGGCGGCGCAATCGAGGTGGCCAGGGGCGAGGGGCGCTATGGCGACGCGTTACGCTTCAACAAGAAAAGCGAGTCGGTGGTGTTCTTCAAGGGCGAACGAAATGTTCATTATTCGCCGACCAACTGGAACGGCTCCATTTCCTTCTGGCTGAAGCTTGACCCGGACAAGGACCTGGCGCCGGGTTATTGCGACCCGATCCAAATAGCAGCCGGCAGTTGGAACAACGGCGTGTTTTTCGCTGAGTTCAGCAAGGACGAGACGCCTCGCCATTTCCGGTTCGCCCTGCGCCCCCTGATTCACATCTGGAATCCAAAAAATGTGGGTTGGGAGGCGATTCCCGCCGCTGATCGCCCGATGGTGCAGTTTGAAAAGCCGCCATTTGGCCGCGATCGCTGGGCGCATGTGCTGTTCACCTTTGAAAACGCCAACTCGGGTCAAAAGAATGGCGTCGGGAAACTGTATTTGAATGGCGAATTTGCGGGTGAGTTTCGGGACTGGGATTTGTCAGTGAACTGGAAGCCGGAGTCCATTTTGTTCACCATCGGCGTGTATTACGTCGGTCTGTTTGATGAACTGGCGCTGTTTGACCGAGCGTTGACGCCCGCGGAAGTCAAAACCGTGTACAAGCTGAAGAACGGGCTGCACACCGTTCTTAAATGATCCGCGCGAAACTTGTGTCCGCGTCCTTGGCAGGCTCCGAAGAGTGGATTTTTATTTATCCGATGGCTGGACAGAGGGATTCCGCGAGGATTCCAGTTTTCGCGTCAAGCGCTCCTTCAAGTCGCGGTACATTTTATTGGTGATTGATCCGAGGTGCTTCTCTGCGTCTTCCAGTTGCCCGAGGTGGATTTTGCAGCGGGCAAAGTGAATCAGGACGCCTTCGCGCTCGATGTCGTCGCGGGCATGTTCAAATGCCGCTTCCCACGCCTTGAGGCCCTCGTCGTAGCGTGGCGGCTTGGTGCCGTAGAAACTTTGGGCGTAATCGGAGTGAAGGATGAAGTTTTCCGGGTCCAGTTCCAGAGCCTTGCGGTAAAGGCCCAGAGCCTTATCAAATACCTCGGTTTCCGAAATGCCGTAAAACTCCATGGCGTCCTTGCGGAACAGGTAAACGGTGGTGGCGAAATTCCAGACATAAACCGGCTCCTTGGGGTCCAGCTCGATGGCCTTAGCGTAGTATTCGAACGATTTTTTGACCGGGCTACGGTGGCCGTAATAATTGGCCAGGTTGTTCCAGACAGCCGGGTTGTTTGGGTCCAGCTCGCGGGCTTTTTCCCACTGCTCGGCGCCTTGGGCCTCCTCTCCGATTTCACTTAGAAAACTGCCGTAAGCGATGCGGGTGGCGGCATGGTCCGGATGAACTTCAATGAAAGCCTCGTATTTCTTCTGAACTTCAGCGAGTCGCTCCTTGATGCGCAGATTCAAAGTGGCCTGGGGAAATCCCGCGCCTTTTTCCTCAAAGGACTGAGAATCACGAATCCATTTGTCGATTTCCGCACGGGCATCGTCATCCTCGCGCATCAACTGGCGCAATTGCTGTCCCACCGGGTCCTTGGCTTCAATGGCTGCGATGGAGAGCCCGGTGGATTGTTCCACGAGGTTGCTGGCGGCGGCGGGCTGGTTGGTGGCCAGCAGCAGGCTGAAAAGGCTCGTCAGGACGTTGCTCATTTGACTTTTGGATGAATGTAAAAACCGGGCATAAAGGATACTGAGCCACCATGTGGCCTAAACCTCCTTCACCACGCCCCAATAAACATCCAGCCGCTTGGTAAGATACAGCTTGACCGCCTTGAGCAACACGTCGGATTCGAGTTTCTGGCCCTTGCGAATGATTTCCTTCAACTCCATGTTGGCGCGCACTTCAAAGGCACCCTGTGAAATGATTGGACCTTCGTCCAGATGCATGCTGACGAAGTGGGCAGTGACCCCGACAATCTTGACGCCGTGCTCGTAGGCCTGGCGGTAGGCTTGCGGGCCAGGAAAACTCGGGAGCAGGGAAGGGTGGATATTGATGATCTTGTTTTTGTAGCGCCAGACGAAGTTCGGCGAGAGGATTTTCATGAACCGGGCCAGAACCACGAAATCCACCTCGTGCTCATCGAGAATTTTTAGAGCCGTCTCCTCGGCCTTGTTGCGTTCCTCCCAATGGATACAATGAAACGGAAGCCCGTGCTTGCGGGCCAGAGGCTCGAGGTCTCCGCGATTTCCAAGGACGACCACGGGTTCGGCTTTCTTAAGTTTGCCCGACTTGAAGGCCGCCAGCAGCGCCTCTAGACAATGAGACTCCTTGGTTACGAGAATGGCGCAGCGCTGGGGTCGCCCCGGTTCGGTGAAGCGAACGCGGATTTCCATGTTCAGGGTTCGAGCAAACTGATCCAGGCCCGAACGAATAGCTTGCTCGTTGCACTCGCCGGTTTTCCACGAGGCCTGGATGGTCATGCTGAACTGCCCGCGGGTGACCTGTTCCTCAAGGCCCTCGATGTTGGCCTTCTGGTCA
>CALJZV010000506.1 GCA_937983475.1 uncultured Verrucomicrobiales bacterium | reverse complement strand
CCACCGACTGCCCCGCGTTGCGACTCGCAGAGGCGGGTTGCGAGGTGATCGTGGGATCGTTGACCGTGAGCGTGGCCGGGTTGCTGGTGGTCGGCCCGGCATCATTGACCACAATTACGGAGTAAGCGCCTTCATCAGCCTTGACCAAGTTGTTGCGAGTGTAGGCGGAAGCCGTCGCTCCGGGAATGTTCACGCCATTTTTCCGCCATTGATAACTGACAATATTCGGGCTGGCCACAACGGTGAAGGTTGCGCTTTGACCGGCGTCTTTGACCTGACTGACCGGATGCCCGGTGATGGTGGGGGCTGTGGGCGGCACGGCCGGCGGAAGACTGACCCGCACGTTGTCGTAGTAGGACTCATTGCTGGCATTGGACACACCGGAGCCGACGCGGACCACATTGTAACTGCGCAGGGTCATGCCTGATTGCGAGATGGTCTTGGACAGGATGTTATCTACGTAAAATTTGAATTCCGTGTCGGTGATGACCACCCTGAGATTGTGCCATCCGGTGGTCCGGAGCGTGGAAGGACCGCCATCATTTAATTTGAAATAAGCGCTGGAATTGTATCCCAAAATGCGTGCCATGTAGTAATTCCCCCCCTCGGCAGATGAGGTGAGGTTGTTGTTCAAGCCCATGGAAACCAATTGGCCGCTGCTGACCGGGGATGTTCCATCCTGTAGGTTGGCGTGCTGGCGATAAGGAGAAGCCGCCGCATTGGAATCATAGAAGTCGAATGAGAACGTGATTGCGTTGGAAGCGGACGGGAGGCCTGTGGCGGTAAAGGTTCGCTGGTTGCGCTGCTGATTGCTGGTGGTGGTCGCGTCCACTTTGACCGACTTGGGAGAACTGACCGACTGGGCCGAAGATAATGTGGCACTGATGGGTGCAGTGGTGCCAATCGGTGTCCATACTGCCTCGAAAGCCGCTTGGTCGGCGTAGCTGTCAAAGTTGTCGAACAACAAGTTGTTCGCCCCAGAGTTGGAGAGGGATGCCTCGACGCTGTTCACCGAGCCAAGGGCGTTATGCACCCGCACTGAATAGTAGCCGAGATTGGCCTGCTGCACGTTGTTGACCGTGTGGCTGCTGGTTGTGGCTCCGGCAATTTCATTTCCATTAAAGCTCCATTGAAAATTCAACGGGCTGCCGGTCGCCGTGACCGTGTAGCTGGCGTTTCCACCAAATGAAGCGCTTGTGTTCGATGGTTGCACGGTGATGGCCGGCGCCTGGCTGACCGTCAGGGTGGCCGGAGCACTGGTCACACTTCCCGCCCCATTGGCCACAACCACACTGTAGGTTCCCGCGTCGGCCATAACCGCGCTTGTGATGGAATAGCTGGACTGCGTCGCGCCAGTGATGTCTCCGCCGTTTTTCTTCCATTGGTAGGTTAGCGGCGCGCTGCCTGTGGCGGTGACTGTGAAGACGGCGCTCTCTCGAACAGACACATCCTGGGTTTAGGGCAGCGTTGTGATGGCGGGCGCCTCCGACATCGT
>CALJZV010000505.1 GCA_937983475.1 uncultured Verrucomicrobiales bacterium | reverse complement strand
TGCGGCGGCGCTATGTTCAACGCCTCCACGGCGGTGGCGATGATTTCCAAATCCTGCAACGTGGCCCGCACCAGCAGAATGCCTGTGCGGTCATTGAAAAATACCGACTTGGGCGGATCAAGGTTCACACCGGCTGCGGCAAAGTACTGTTTGACGATGTCATTGACCGAAGCGGTGAACTGGGTTCTTGTTACGAAATTCAACCCGGAGCCGCCCACCCCGGTCGCACCCGCCGCGCCGGATGATCCCCCTGTCAAACTGACCCGGGGAATATTAAAGGAGTCTCCCCGACTCTGCCCGCCGCCGCCTCCCCGCGTGCCGGTCTGAATGTCACCCAATGCCAAGGACGAGACGCTTTCCAACCCCTGCATGAAGGTATTGGGATCCACGGCAAACTTGCGGGTGTAAAGCGTGGCGGGCTCGGGCACTTTCGGCGAAAAATAAATCGCGTAATCCTCAATGGTGTATTTGATCGGCTGGTCGGCCACCTTGACAATGGCATCCAGAACATCAGCCAGGCGCAGGTTGCGCAGCGGCGGCGACAGCTTCACCGTGACCGAGGAGAGATCGATTCCCGGGGTGGTCTGCTCAATGATCAGCGGAGGCGCATTGGGATCAAACGACGGCGCGGGGGCCGACAACGGCACATCGGAATGGGGGCTGATGACAAAATTGATGCCTTCCTGATCCGGATCGCGCTTGATGGATTCATCGGTCAAGTGCTTGAGCACCTCACCCAGCGGCAACCCGTCGTAACCGACTTCATTGATACGGATGCGCTCCAGCTTGGAAACAATTTCCTGGCGGCCTGGGCTGGTGTGGACCAGCTTGGATTTAACTTCCGGGTTGGGCACGGGCAGCAATTCACGTTTCACGGAAGGCGCCCAGGCTTTTTCCACTTCGACGAGGGCTTCCTTGGAGGCGATCTCCCGCTTGGTGCGTTCGCGGTTGAAACGATGCTCCTTGATGAGATTCAAGTAGTACCAGGCGGCCTTGTTGTCCGGATTTTCTTTGACAGCCTGCTTAAGCTTGATCTCCGCGTCGTCAATTTTGCCCATTTCAAACAAAAGTTTTCCATCCTGCACCAGTGTGCTGGTCTGAATTTTTTGCCCTTGGATTTCCGGCACCTGAGCCAAGGCTTCCTGGCTGGGCACATTTCCCTTGGATGCGGCAATTGCCTTGTCCAACTCTAGTTTAAACTGGAGTGCGGCAGGATTTTGAGGAGCAACCTTGAGAGCGCGCTTCACATGGTCATCGGCTTCGAGCAGGCTTCCGCGTTTGCGGGCCTCCTGCGCGAGCACGAGCCGGGTCTGGGCCAACCCCTCGACGACGGCGTTTTTATTTTGCTCAACCGTTCCACCCGCCAAACCGACGCTCGGAAACAGCGCGAAGGCATCCTCATAGACTTTGGCCGCTTCGACATGACGCCCCGCCCTTTGGAGGTTCTGGGCATCCTGAAGCTTCATGTGAAGCAGTTGAATGGCGGCCTGGCGTCGGACGGCCTCCTCCTCGGCGACTTCCGCCGGCGTGAGTTGCGCCTGAAGCGGAACGGCAAGGTTCAACAATAAAAATAAACTCAGCGAGGTTGTGACTGCTTTGATCATGATTGGGTTTTCGGCTGTTAAAAGCGTGTTATTCGAGGCTTACGGCGCTGGCTTCCATCTGATCGTGACTTGCTTCTGGTTCGAATTGGCCTGCACTGTAACTTCATTCTCCGTTATGGCAATAACTTTGTATTGCTCGCCCCCAAATACGAGCGAACTGCCCTCGCGGAGGTTTTTGAAATCGCGGTTGTCCACGTCGTATTTCAAATCCGCGGAATGACCTTCCAGGCGCATATAGGGTTTTGCGGGGGTTACGACAGCGTCTTCCTTGGTATCGTTCAATTCGATGATGAAACTTTCTGGATTCTCGGGCGCGCCTTCGACCTTTTTCAGGTTGAACACGTCGCTTTTGCCGCCCTCGGACAGATAACGCTGCACGCCTCGTTGCTCATTGGCGCGGGGCGAAGCCTCCTTGACGATCTTGAAATAATACCCGGCCCCGGCAGCGCGCTCGAAGGAAATAATCAAATGAAGCGGTGTGACCTTGATGATGCGCGGCAGATCTTCGGTGACAATTTTGACAATGTTGCCGTCCGGCCGCTGCTTCCACGTGACCGGATTGAACAGGTGATGAGGGAGGGAGAAATCCACTCGCGGCGGATTTTTAAGCTGGTCGAGCGCGCTTTCAAACGACGCCAGATCCACGGGCTGAATTTTTTTGCCCCCCTTGTCCAATGGCGGAATCTGAACCAGCATTTCCTCGCGCTTCTTGTTGATCGCAATGGGAAGCCACGCTGCCGTGCCCGCCAGAATCAATAGCACCAGGCTCAGAATGATCTTTTCGTAATGTTTTTTGAGAAAGTCCATCGCTCAGGGCATCGGATTGAGTTTGACCATGTCCAAAAGAATCGTGACTTGCAGCGGCCTCTCGGTCAGCAACGTGGTGGCCGTGGGCGCCGCCTGGCGGACTGCGGTGGGCGGCGTGTAGGCGGGAGGCGTGTAAGCCGGCGCAGGCGATGGCCCTCGCCGAACCGGTCCTTCCGCAACGATGCCATAGCGGCTTTCCAGTTCAGCCAGCCCCCCCTTGCCTGCGGTGGACGGCGGCTGATAGGCCGGAGGGGTGTAGGCGGGCGCAACGTAGGCCGGAGCCGACGCGGCTGGCGCGGCAACGGAAGCCGTGGGCAGCGGCACTGTGGAGGGAGTGACGCTGACATTTTTCACCAAAATGAAATTGGTCGAGCGCGCCATTCGTTCCATGACTGAAGCCAATTCCGCGCTGAAGCAGCGGAAACTAACCGAGTACGGCACAAAAACCCCCAGTTGATTGGTTGTAATGGAAGCGCTCAAGAACTCCGCCGCGCCGCTGTCATTCAGGGAAACCGGCACCCGCTGGAGATTATCGAGGGCGTTGACCCGCGATTGGAACAGAATCCCGCACAAGCTTTGGATGTCCTCCAATTGCATCATCCATGGTTCAATGCTGCCAGGAGCAAATTGAAACTGTGTCCGATGGGAGGTGAAGGTAAAACTGAAGCGGGGCGGCAACGCCACGTTGGCACTTCCCGCGCGAGCGGTCAGACCTGCAATGGTGTTCTCCAGATAAGCCTTGAACTGCTGGTCGCTCGTGCTCTTGAACTCAGGAGCAGGCGAAAAGTGCTTTGCCAGCCGCTGCCGAAACTCTTTCAGGCGCTCCTGCTCGGCCTTGGCGGCGGCGATGTTTTCCT
>CALJZV010000504.1 GCA_937983475.1 uncultured Verrucomicrobiales bacterium | reverse complement strand
GCTTCACGCCGGTTTGTTCCGGTTCGTTTGCGCCAATGGCATGATGATTGCCGACACCACCTTTGAGCGCGTGAGCATTCGCCACAGTGGTTTCACCCCGGAGCAGGTCATTGACGCCAGTTTCCAAGTCTTGAACCGCGTTCCTGAAATCACCGCCCACGTGGAAGGTTTTCGCGCCCGGCGTCTCAGTCCTGCCGAATCCAAAGCCTTTGCCGAATCGGCCTTGCTCTTGCGTTACGACGATTTGCAGGCCGCGCCGATTGCCCCGGAAAAGCTCCTGAAATCCCGCCGCATGGAGGACGCAGGCGACGACCTTTGGCGCACCTTGAACCGCGTTCAGGAAAACCTCATTCGCGGAGGCTTGAAGGATTATTCCCGCCGCAAACAAGACGGCACCCGCTTTGCCCGAACCCGCGCCGTCGCCGGCCTCGATGAAAATATCCGCCTCAACAAATCCCTCTGGCACCTGGCCGAAGCCCTGAACACCAGCGCACTTGCCACCAACTGAACCGACCGACAAACGCACAAGGCAGGAGTCCCGCCCCAGGGACTCCCCTTGCTTTTTTGGTGGGAGCTTGCGCCGCTCCCACACCCACGCGCCAGAGGCATGGCCTCTGGACTCCATTCACCGCTGCGCTTGGCTTTTTGGCTTCGCCCTTTCCGCAGCTTGGAAAGGAATGTGGCTCTCTGCCGTTCGCGATTTCGGGAGAACGTCCGCGCCTAAGACCAGGCATTTTAATTAACTTACGCCAGCCTTGAGGATTAAACCAAAAGCGAAATTTAGGCTATTTTTTCCGGCGATTTTTGGATGAGTTATCCTGATTCTTGGGAGGAGTTGGGCGCTTGTCATCTAATTCTTTTTTTTCCTGATGTTTCCCGTATACGAAGACACCCACAAGACTGACTAAAGTTGCTCCTCCGATAACTGAACCAAACCAAGGTTGGCCGTTTACGGCGGCGTACAATGCAGCTCCAAGCCCAAATATCCCAATCAAAAATCCGAAGATTTGACCACGAGTTGCTTGTGTCTGCTGGCTTTTAACGACCGTTTGCTCAATTGAAATTCTGTGGGCCAATTGAGATTCGGCCATTTTCATAATCCGATCGGCACCATTTGGAATGATTGCATTGTATTGATCCAACTCAGAAGGCGACGGCAGTGGGCCGCTTCGGATTGAGAGTTCCTGCATTACGTACTCGACCACGCGGGTTCTCTTTTCCTGAGGGAGGCCGTTGAAAACGGTTGGATCCTTTTGCTCAATCGTTTTTTCAAGAGCAACAGCTTCTGCTTCAACGTGCTTTTGCGCAGTTTGCGGTGTACTTTCTGCCCCTGAGCTTCCAGAATTGCTCATTTTCTCAAATTGCGAAACTCTCGTTCAGCTTTTTCCAAAGCGTCACGCAGATCTTGACCGATCATTCGCCAATCGTGAGCAATAGCAATTTCATCTGGAGAATTGGATCGATTATAATCGTAAAATGAACCTCGAAGGTTCAAAACACTTCCAAAACCCCTTACGAATGTTGAAGAGGCGCAAAGAAAATCTGTTTTGAAACGGTTCATAACCTTATACCAAGCAGACAAGTATACTGCCCGAACCTCCAAGTCAATCGGGTTTCACCTGTCACGCCGCAAGTATAGCCGATTCTGCTTAAATCACAACCCCCTCAACTTCCTCATCCTGACTTCTCGCGACTTCGTCGCGACCAGGTAACGCAGCGCATCCGCCGCATCATCGCCACCGTTTCCGTCATCGTCGGCATCTACTTTCAACACATCTTCCGGCCTGTTCGGATCGTGTTGGAGTGAAGGCAATGTTTCGATGAGCCGACCGCATCGTTTGTGAATGAACAATGATGGACGAACACCACCGTCCACATCCCCAAATCTCTGAA
>CALJZV010000503.1 GCA_937983475.1 uncultured Verrucomicrobiales bacterium | reverse complement strand
ATTGTCATGCTCCACCACCGCCATCCATGGCCGAGTCGCCAACGACCTCACCCATGGAAAGCGTTCTTGAACGAATTTTTCGTGTAACAACACGGCGGAGCGCTATAGTCCGGCGGCATGAAACGAGTGCTCACAATCGCAGCCCTGTTTGTTGCAACGACCAACTCCCTTGTTGCCAACCTCACCGACCGTCAAGTCATTCCCTTGTGGGAAAAACCGCCCGGCGCCTTGGGCAACGAAGACAAGGACACCCCGACTCTGACGGTCTATTTGCCCAAAACTGGCGAGAACACCGGAGCGTCCGTCGTGATTTGTCCCGGGGGCGGCTACGGCAGCCTGGCGCCTCACGAGGGCGAGGATTACGCCCTGTGGCTGCGCGACAATGGCATCACTGGATTTGTGCTGAAATACCGGCTGGGCAGCGCGGGCTACCGCCATCCAGTCCCGCTTCAGGATGTCTCCCGCGCGCTCCGCCTGGTGCGCGCCAACGCCAGCCAATGGAGCCTGGATCCCAACCGCGTCGGCGTCATGGGGTCGTCGGCGGGCGGGCATCTGGCTTCGACGCTTCTCACGCACTTTGACGCCGGCAACAGCAATGCCGAGGATGTCGTCGAGCGCCAAAACAGCCGTCCGGATTTTGGCATCCTTTGCTACCCCGTCATCACCATGGGCGAAAAAACCCACGGCGGCTCGAAAAAAAATCTGCTGGGCCCGGAGCCGTCCCCGGAGTTGGTTCGCGAGCTGTCCAATGAACTGCATGTGACAGCGAACACGCCGCCCTGTTTCATTTACCACACGGTTGAGGACAAGGCGGTGGTCGTGGAAAACAGCCTGATGTTTGCCAGCGCCCTGACCCAGGCCGGCGTTGAATTTGACCTGCACATTTACCAAAAAGGCCCGCACGGCAGCGGCCTTGGCTTTGCGCCGCGCGCGACTTATCAAAAGGACAATTTGCATCCCTGGGCGGCCAACTGCATCTTTTGGCTGAAGCAGCGCGGCATCGTCAAATAGGCTCAACAATTCATCGCCAACAAACCAAAAAGAAACAGGCTCACTATGACCAAGGCTTCAATTATTCTACTACTGGCCATTCTCGTCATCGGCGTCATTGCCGTCCTCATGGTAATTGGCATCTACAACGCGCTGGTCACCCTGCGAAATCGGTTCAAGAACGCCTTTGCGCAAATTGATGTGCAGCTCAAGCGGCGCCACGATTTGATTCCCAACCTGGTGGAAACCGCCAAGGGTTATCTCAAGCATGAGCGCGAGACGCTCGAAGCGGTCATCAGCGCCCGCAACTCGGCCGTGTCGGCGGAGGCGCGCGCCGCGCAAAACCCGGGCGACCCCTCAGCCATCAAGCAACTCGGCGCGGCCGAATCCACATTGACGGCGACCTTGGGACGCCTGTTTGCCGTCGCCGAGGCGTATCCCGATCTTAAGGCCAACCAGAACATGATGCGCCTGATGGAGGAGCTTTCCTCTACGGAAAATAAAGTGGCCTTTGCCCGTCAGGCTTTCAACGACGCGGCCACCGAATACAACAACAAGCGCGAAACCTTCCCCAACAACATCGTCGCGGGCATTTTCAATTTTCAACAGGCCGAACTGCTGGTCATCGAAAATCCCGAGGAGAAAAACGCCCCCAAGGTGAAATTTTAAGCGCGGCACGGAGCCGCCCTGCCCATGGACTTTTTCCAGCGCCAGGACCATGCCCGGAAGGTCAGCCGCCGGCTGATCTTTTTCTTTTTCCTCGCCGTGGCGGCGACCATCGCGGCGGTTTATCTGGGCATCGCCCTGGGGCGGCAAGCCTACGGGGCACAGAATTCGCCGTCTCTTCAATCCCTCTGGGATCCGGGCCTGTTCCTGATCGTCACCGCCTCCACCCTCGCCATTGTTGTCGGCGGGTCCGCATACAAAATTTCCACTCTATCCAGCGGCGGCAGCGCGGTGGCCAGCGCGTTGGGCGGGCGTCCGCTCAACCCGTCCACGACCGATCCGGCAGAAGTTCAACTGCGCAATGTCATCGAGGAAATGGCCATTGCCTCGGGCGTGCCCGTGCCGGAGATCTTCATCCTCGATGGTGAACCGGGCATCAACGCCTTTGCGGCGGGAAACTCCACCAGCGATGCCGTCATCGGCGTGACACGCGGCGCCATGACACTGCTGGACCGGGACGAACTGCAAGCGGTGATGGGCCATGAATTCAGCCACATTCTCAACGGCGACATGCGCCTGAACCTGCGTTTGCTTGGCTGGATCCACGGGATTCTCTGCCTGGCCATCATTGGCCGAATCCTGCTGAGGAGCAGTTCTCGCGGCAGCCGCCGGCGCAATCAAAAGGGAGGCAATCCCCTTCCTGCCTTGGGCCTGCTGCTGCTGGTCGTCGGTTACATTGGCGTGTTTTTTGGACGCCTCATCAAAAGCGCGGTTTCGCGCCAGCGGGAGTTTCTGGCCGACGCCGCGGCGGTTCAGTTCACGCGGTATCCCCCGGGGCTGGTCGGCGCCTTCAAGAAAATCGGCGGCCTGGCCTACGGGTCTAAACTCGCCACACCTGCCGCCGAGGAGGCCAGTCATATGTTTTTTGGAAATGGTCTCAATAAATCCTGGTTCAATCTGATGGCCACGCACCCGCCCCTGGAGGAGCGCATTCGCCAATGGGAACCAAACTTTGACGGGCGATTTCCCGCAGTGCGAAGTGTGGAAACAAAGCCCGAAAAGGTTTCCACCACTCTTCCAAGCACACCGGCGGCTCCGGCAGCCAAACCCAAGCCCATCAAGCCACCAACAGTGGATCAGTTGCTGTTCCCCGGCCAGAAGGTCATCAAGTTGCCGCCAAGCCACTTTGCCGAGCAGGCCGGGAACCCAACGCCAGCACACCTGGCATACGCTTCCGCGCTGATCGCCCATTTGCCTGAAGAAATTATTGAAGCTTCCCACGACGCCCTTGGCGCAACCGCGCTGGTGTATGCCCTACAGCTCAGCGCCAGCGACAATCCCGAGGAAGCAGCCACAGCCGTGTTGCACGGCAATCCAGCCATATGGCAGGCAATGAAATTATTGCCGGCCACCGCATCGCTGGAAAACGGGCAGCGTCTTCCAGTGGTGGAAATGGCCCTGCCCGCGCTTC
>CALJZV010000502.1 GCA_937983475.1 uncultured Verrucomicrobiales bacterium | reverse complement strand
GAGCTTCGGGAACTGGAACAGACCATCAAGCAATTTGATGCCAGATAACGGGCCCTCCTGTCCGAAAAGCAACGCCGCAAGCGCGATGCCATTCTGGAAGAGATCCGCAACCTCATTTCGGCCAAGGCCAAAGCCGGCGGCTACTCGCTGGTGATTGATACCGCCGCTGAAAGCATTAACAACACCCCGGTTGTCCTTCATTCCAGCGGCGAAAACGACATCACTGACAGCATTCTGAAGGAACTGAACGCCGCAGCTCCTCCCAGCGCGCTCAAGGCTGTTGACGACAAGAAAACAGACAAGAAGGACGAGAAGAAGTAACCGACTCGATCCGTTCCCTAAAAACATTTCAGCCCAATTGGCGGCAACTCGCGCTGGCCAGCGCCGGTTGCCCGTAGAACACTCTGCCCATGATGTCCCGGGCTAAATCCGACCACCTGTTCGCTGAAGCGCTTCAATTTATTCCCGGCGGAGTCAACTCTCCCGTCCGCGCCTTTCGCGCCGTGGGCGGCAAACCGTTCTTTGTCCATCGCGCCAAGGATGCTCACATCTTCGACGTGGATGGCAATGAATACGTGGATTATGTTGGCACTTGGGGCCCGGCCATTCTTGGCCATGCCAATGCCCCAATTATCGAGGCGGTCAAAAACGCCGCCGACCAGGGCACGAGCTTCGGCATTCCCAATCCGCTGGAAGTCCGCATGGCCAAACTGGTCTGCGCCGCCGCCCCGAGCGTGCAGAAAGTCCGCATGTGCAACTCCGGCACCGAGGCCTGCATGTCGGCCGTCCGACTGGCGCGAGGTTTCACCGGACGGGATAAAATCATCAAATTTGACGGCTGTTATCACGGCCACGCCGATTCCCTGCTGGTCAAGGCCGGATCCGGCGCGCTGACCTTCGGACACCCGGACAGCGCCGGGGTTCCCGCTTCCTTTGCCCAGCACACCCTGGTGCTGCCGTTCAACGATGCCGAGGCCATCAAGGCCGCCTTTGAGGCAAATAAACACAACGTGGCGGCGGTGATTCTGGAACCGGTTCCGGGCAACGCCGGGTTGTATCTCCCCCGCCCCGGCTATCTCGAACTGCTCCGCAGCCTGACCGCTGCGAATGGCGCGTTGCTGATTTTCGACGAAGTGATGACCGGTTTTCGGCTGGCCTGGGGCGGCGCGCAGGAGCGATTTGGCATCGCCCCGGACCTGAGTTGTTTTGGAAAAATAATCGGCGGCGGGCTTCCGGTTGGCGCCTTTGGCGGAAGGGCCGACATCATGGACCACTTGGCGCCTTTGGGCCCGGTTTACCAGGCCGGCACCCTGAGCGGCAATCCGCTGGCCATGGCCGCAGGCATTGCCGCGCTGGAACAATTGACTGATGGAAAAATATACCTGCGGCTCGAAAGCCTCGGCGCCCAACTGGAAGCCGGGTTGAAAGCCGCCGCAGCGCAGGCTGGAATTGCAGTGCAATTCAATCGTTGCGGGTCGATGTTCTGCGGCTATTTCACGAACAAGCCGGTCCATAACCTCGCCGACGCGATGACCAGCGACCGCGAGCGCTTCAAGCGCTTCTTCCACGGCATGCTCGATGCGGGCATTTACCTTGCGCCCTCTCAGTTTGAGGCGGGATTTATTTCCTCCGCGCATAGCGGCCAAGATATCGAGAAAACCATTGCTGCTGTAGAAAAGGTTTTCAAAACGCTCTAAATTACCACAAATCCTCATGCGCATTCTTGCTCTGGACCATGGAACCAAACGCGTCGGCGTTGCCGTCAGTGACGAACTGAAAATGATCGCGCAGCCCTTGGAATTCATCCCGGCGGAGCCGTTCGCGGATTTTTTGGGCCGCCTGAAGGAAATCCTTCGCGACAAGGAAGTGGAACTGATCCTTGTGGGCATGCCCCGTAACATGGACGGCAGCTACGGGCCGGCATCCCTCAAGGTGAAGGAATTTGTCACCGCACTGAAGGACGCCATCACCGTGCCGATCAAAACTTGGGACGAACGACTCACCTCCGCGCAAGCCAACCGGCTGTTGATCCAGGCCGACGTTCGGCGCGACAAGCGCAAGGAAACCGTGGACAAAATGGCCGCGGCCATTCTGCTGCAAAGCTATTTGGATAGCCTGGGGTGAGGATGCCACGTGAACGGAATCCGTGAAAAACACGCATCACGAATTACGCCTCGCCCATCATCATGGACACCGTCAAACTCAAGCTCACAATTGCCTACGACGGCGCCAACTACGCCGGTTGGCAGGTGCAAAAGTCCGGGTTGGGCGTGCAGGAAAAAATTGAGGAGTCCTTCGCAAAGATTTTTCCGACTTTCAAGCGCCTCCACAGCTCCAGCCGGACGGACACCGGCGTTCATGCCCTGGGCATGGTGGCGCATGTGGTGATTCCCAAAACGGAGTTCAGGATGACTCCGCGCAAATTGTCCCTCGCGCTCAACGCGCATTTGCCGCCCGACATCCGCATCGCCAGCGTCACTCGAACCCGCCACGATTTTCATGCGCGCTTCGACGCCTCAGGAAAGCAATATCGCTATTTTGTTTGGAACCACGCGGCGATGAATCCCCTGCTCCGCCACCAGGCCTGGCATGTTCCCCGCGCGCTTGATCTCAGGACCATGCGCGACGCCGCCCGGTTGTTTTTGGGCACGCATGACTTCAAATCCTTCGCCGCCAACCGCAATTACGAGGTTGAAATGACCGTGCGCACGTTGACACGGTGCGACATCCGACGCACCGGTCCTATGCTGACGTTCATCATCGAGGGCGACGGGTTTCTCTACAAAATGTGCCGGGGCATTGTCGGCACCCTGGTGCAGGTGGGCCTGGGCAAATTTCCAGCCGACCAGATCCAGCAGATCTTGGAAAAACGCGACCGCCGCGTGGCCGGAATGACCGCGCCGGCGCATGGGCTGGTGCTGTGGAAAGTCTTTTACCGGAAGAAAAATAAAACCCCGCCCCGCGCGACCTGAAATGCACGTGGTCCTCCTTCAACCGGAAATTCCGCCCAACACAGGCAACGTGGCCAGGCTGTGCGCCGCCACCAAAACTCATCTTCACCTGATCGAGCCGCTGGGATTCCGGCTCGACGACTCCCAGCTCAAGCGGGCCGGCATGGATTACTGGCAGCACGTCGCCTGGGCCAAATGGCCGGACTGGAAAACCTTCGAGGCGCAGCTTCCGCATGAAGCCAGGCTCTGGCTGGTGGAACAGGGCGGATCAAAACTTTACTCCGAAGTGTCGTTTGGACCGGAGGATTATTTGGTCTTCGGTCGCGAAACCGCCGGGCTGCCACAGGAGCTTTTGGATAAATATAAGTCCGGCTGGGTGCGCCTGCCGATGTTCAACTCCGCTGCGCGCTCGCTCAACCTCTCCAATTGCGTGGCCATCGTGCTGTTCGAGGCCCTGAGGCAACGTCAATTTCCAGGGGAAATCGTTTAATTTGCAATTATCAAAGCGCCGAGGGCGTCAACTGCGTGTTGGCCTCCGCTTCTCGGATGAGAGTCAACACCCGCTCTGGCTTGTCGGCGGCCAGCAAATTTTTCCGCAAGGTGGGATTGCGCAACAGGCGGCTTAAACGCGCCAGAATCGCCAGATGCTGCGTGACCGTCGGCGAAATAATCAGGAAGAACAGCTTTGTGGGTTCGCCGTCAATGGCGCCGTAGTTCACTCCCTCGGGGTGCCGTCCGAACACAATCACCGACCGCTGCACCAGCCCCACCAGAGCGTTGCGCGCGTGCGGAATGGCCACACCGTCGCCGATGCCGGTGCTGTGAAGCTGCTCGCGCTCCCTCAAGGCCTTCAGCAGCGTGCTGCGCGCTGGCGGATTGTCCTGAATTTCAGGGATCATGGCCACCAACTCGTCAAGTATGCCGTCGCGCTTGCCGCTGGTCAGCCGCAGTTTGATGGCTCCATTACGCAGCAGTTCAGTCAATAAAAACGGAGAACTTTCCAAATTCATGCCGCAGTCTAGAAACACCGGCCTTTAAAGGAAATAAAATGTTCCCGTTGCCAAGACGCGGCGTGTTACGTTACTTTTCGGTTCCCTTTCGGGCGTTTAGCTCAGCGGTAGAGCAACTCGCTTACACCGAGTAGGTCGGGGGTTCGAATCCCTCAGCGCCCACCATCCTTGCTTGCAGCGGGTTACAAATAACAAAAAAAGATTCTAGGTGATTCCACCTGCTTTTATTAAACTGCCGACTGTGGTTCAAAAGTGGATGGGGTGAGTAGAGCGGGTCTTGAGGTCGGGGGGCCTCAGGACCCGCCATTTTATTTTCTGAAAACCTCCTCGGCATTGGTGTGACAAACCTTCCTTTCGAGAGTCAAATTTTCCCTCTGCTTTGCTACGGAGGCGAAATATGCGCTGTTTTTAAATATTTGTAATAACTTGATTTGAAGCTAATTACGATTGCATTTCTCCTTCTATAAATCCAACGGCATCCACTGTGCTTAAATAGAGGAGAAGGAGTTACCATGGATTTGAATAAATTTACCCAACGCGCTCAGGAAGCCTTGCAGGAGGCCCAGAACATTGCCACCCGCCGCCAGCATCAGGCTGTGGATGTGGAGCATTTGGCATTGGCACTTCTCGACCAAGAGGGCGGCTTGGTTTCCAAATTGTTTGAGAAATGCAACGCCTCGCCCGAGTTACTCCGGTCGAAATTTTCCGATGAACTGGAACGTCTTCCAAAGGTTTCGGGCGACACGGGCACCACGCCCAGCATTTACATTACCGGAAGACTCAATCAACTGCTCGTCAAGGCGCAGGATGAGGCCAAGCGGCTGAAGGACGATTACGTGAGCGTTGAGCATCTGGCGCTGGCGATTTTCGGCGAACAAGGCAGTTCTCCCGCCGGGAGAATTTTTCGAGAGTTAAACCTCAAGCGGGAGCAATTTCTCAAGGCCATGACCGAGGTTCGCGGCAATCAGCGCGTTACCAGCGCCAATCCTGAGGCCACTTATGAAGCCTTGGATAAATATGGCCGCGACCTCACGCGTTTGGCGCGCCAGAACAAGCTCGACCCGGTCATCGGCCGCGACGCCGAAATCCGCCGATCCATCCAGGTCTTATCGCGCCGCACCAAGAATAACCCCGTGCTCATCGGCGAGCCGGGCGTGGGCAAAACCGCCATTGTCGAGGGACTGGCCCGGCGCATCATCGCCGGCGACGTGCCCGAGAGCCTGAAGGAGAAGCGCATCGTCGCGCTGGACATGGGCGCGTTGATCGCGGGCGCGAAATTCCGGGGTGAATTTGAGGAGCGCCTCAAGGCGGTGTTGCAGGAAGTCAGCCGCGCCGAGGGCGAGATCATTTTATTTATTGATGAGATTCACACCGTGGTCGGCGCGGGCAAAGCCGAGGGCTCCATGGACGCCGGCAACATGCTCAAGCCGATGCTGGCGCGCGGCGAGCTGCACTGCATCGGCGCCACCACTTTGGATGAGTATCGCAAATACATTGAGAAGGACGCCGCGTTGGAGCGTCGCTTCCAGCCTGTGATGGTCGCCGAGCCGAGCGTTGAGGACACCATTTCCATATTGCGCGGACTCCGGGAGCGCTACGAACTGCACCACGGCGTGAAAATTCAGGACAGCGCATTGGTGGCCGCGGCGCAGTTGTCACACCGCTACATTTCCGACCGATTTCTACCGGACAAGGCGATTGACCTTGTGGACGAATCCGCCGCCAAGCTCCGCACCGAAATGGAAAGCATGCCGGAGGAACTGGAAAACCTGGAACGGCGAATTCTCCAGCTCGAGATCGAGCGCGAGGCCTTGAAGAAGGAAAAAGACGCCGCTTCCAAGGAGCGCCTTGCGAGTCTCGAAAAGGAACTGGCCAACCAGAAGGCCGCGCGCGATTCGCTCAAGGCCCAGTGGGACAGCGAAAAGAAGGCCATCGATAATGTGCAGAAACTTCGCGAAGCCCTGGAAATTGTCCGCAACGAAATTGAAACGGCTCAGCGAAAATACGATCTCAACCGCGTGGCCGAACTGAAATACGGCAAACTTCCGCAACTGGAGAAGCAACTTCAGGAAGAGGAGCAAAAAATGGCCAAGTCCGCCAAGGACCACCGACTGTTGCAGGAGGAAGTCACCGCAGACGAGGTCGCCGAAGTGGTGGCGCGCTGGACGGGCATCCCTGTGTCGAAGCTGCTCGAGGGGGAAAAGGACAAACTGCTGCGGTTGGATGAGTTTTTGCATCAGCGGGTCATCGGCCAGAACGATGCGGTGCAGGCGGTGGCTGACGCGGTGATTCGCGCCCGTTCCGGATTAAAGGATCCCAAGCGCCCGATCGGCTCGTTTATTTTCCTTGGACCAACAGGCGTGGGAAAAACCGAATTGGCCCGGGCGCTGGCCGAAACTCTGTTTGACTCCGAGGAAAACATCGTTCGCATCGACATGAGCGAATACATGGAGCGGCATGCCGTAGCGCGGCTCATCGGCGCGCCGCCGGGCTATGTAGGCTATGAGGAGGGCGGCCAATTAACCGAGGCAGTCCGGCGCAAGCCCTATTCGGTGGTGCTTTTTGACGAAATTGAAAAGGCGCACCACGACGCCTTCAACGTGCTGCTGCAAATACTTGACGACGTGCGGCTGACCGACAGCCAAGGGCGCATGGTGGACTTTAAGAACACCATTATCATTATGACTTCCAATATAGGCAGCCCGCACCTCATTGAGCGCGCAGACGAATCCGGCGAAATTCCCGAGGATATCCGCAAGCGCGTGATGGCCGAAATGCGAGGGCATTTCCGGCCTGAATTTCTCAATCGCGTGGACGATATTGTCCTCTTCAAGCCGCTGACTTTGGGCGAAATAAAACAGATCGTCGAACTGCAACTGGCCTTGCTGCGGCACCGTTTGGCCGACCGCCATATCACGCTGGAACTGACCGATGACGCCAAGGAATATGTGGCCCGGGAGGGTTTCGACCCTGTTTACGGCGCGCGACCGCTCAAACGCTTTTTGCAGCGTCACGTGGAAACGGCGTTGTCCCGGAAACTGTTGTCCGGTGACATCACAGACCACAGCCGGGTCAAGGTGGACCTCCAGCGCGGGGCGTTGGTATTTAACTCGGAACCGGCCAACCATCGTGAGCGGCTGGCGGCGTAAGAGGTCCGATCACTTTAAAAAACGCCTTGCAATGCAGCGGGATTGATTTTCAGTTGCAGCATGAAATTTGTCCTGCAATTTGGCCTCTCGCTTGCACTTATATTTTCCGCACACTCGAGCCGAGCGCATGTGGGCGCAACTGAAATGGCCGAAGCCGCCGAGGTCTTTCTGGAAAACCTCAGTCTGGAGCAGCGCGACAAGGCCGTTTTTCCGCTGAAATCACCGGAACGGTTTGACTGGCACTTTGTTCCCAAGGAACGCAAGGGCGTCTCCCTTAAGGAACTGAACAAACGCCAGCGCGACAAGGTGCATGCGCTTCTGGACTCGGCCATGAGCCAGCGCGGCTACATCAAGGCGACCACCATCATCAGTTTGGAGAAAGTGTTGCACGACTTGGAAAACCAGAATCCCCGGCGCGACCCCGAGTTGTATTTTCTCTCTATTTTCGGCAATCCTGGACCGCGCGGCACCTGGGGATGGCGCTTTGAGGGGCATCACCTTTCCATCAACTTCACCATCGTGAACGGCCAGTTCATATCCGGTACGCCGGTTTTCATGGGAGCCAATCCCGCAGAGGTCAAGGAGGGGCCGCGCAATGGATCCCGCGCATTGGCCGAGGAGGAAATGCTGGCGCGCCAACTGGTCCGCCTGTTGGATGACGAGCAACTAAAAATCGCGCTGGTTTCCGAGAACGCGCCCAGGGACATCCTTACGGGAAACAACCGAAAGGCGACACCGCTGGAACCCCAAGGTTTGGCAATGCTGGCCATGAACCGCGAGCAAAGCGCGTTGTTAATCAAGCTGGTAAAAGAATATTTGAACCGCTACCGCCCGGAAATCGCCGAGGACGACTGGAAAAAAATTCAAAAAGCCGGCATAGAACGGATTCATTTTGCCTGGTCTGGGAGCATTGAACCCGCACAACCCCACTACTATCGCGTTCAAGGACCAACATTTCTCATCGAATACGACAACGTCCAGAACAACGCCAACCACATCCACACCGTGTGGCGGGACTTTGAGAGTGATTTTGGCGAGGATGTTCTCAAGAACCATTACCGGGAATATCATTCCGAATAGGGCGTCAAACCCATATGGCAAATTGGGAAAAATCGGGGATGTTTACTTTTACAAGCGATGGCTTGTTTGCTATTTATTTTGACAGAATGAACCACATCCGCCTTCAACCTCGTCACCGTTCATTATTTCCCACACTTTTGCTGGGGTTCTTCTTTGTTCATTTGGCTTCAGCGCAAACGCCCGAATTCCGGGCCATTTGGATTGACGCGTTTGGATCGGGATTCAAGTCCGCCTCGGAGGTGACTGCGTTGATCAATGACACCCGGCAAGGCAACTTCAATGCGATCATCCCCCAGGTGCGCAAGCGTGGCGATGCCTACTACAACTCCAATTATGAGCCTAAGGCAACCGACATTTCTGCTTCTTTTGACCCCCTGCAGGACATGGTCACCAAGGCGCATGACACCTCAGGAGGCAAGAATCGCATCGAAGTCCATGCGTGGATCGTCACCTATTTGATCAGCCAGACGGCCAATCCACCGGCAAACCATCCGATGAGCCTGCACCCGGACTGGATCAACCAGGACAACAACGGGAATACATTTGACGGATCCAACTATGCCTTCGATCCCGGGCATCCGGAGGTGCAGCAATACGTTTACAACATCGCGATGGACATCATTTCACGCTACGACGTGGATGGCTTGAATTTTGATTACATCCGCTACATGGGCCAGTCTTGGGGATACAACCCCGTATCCGTGCAGCGCTTTAACACACGGTTCAACCGGACCGGGCAACCCACCACCACCGACACAGCGTGGCTCCAGTTTCGGCGCGACCAAATCACCGGAATGTTGAGGAAAGTTTACCTGAACGCGGCCGCCATCAAACCGCACGTAAAAATATCTGCCGACACAATCGCATTTGCTCCGGGCATCACCACCACGGCTCAATGGACAGGCACTGACGCCTACAAGCACAAGCTGCAGGATTGGCGCGCTTGGATGGAGGAAGGCATTCTCGATTTGAACATCCCGATGATGTATTTCGACCATCTCACATACGAATCCGCATGGAACAATTGGAGTATCTTCGCCAAAAATCATCGTTATAACCGCCATGTGTCCATGGGGCCCGGCATCTGGCTCAATACCGTTTCCAACACCATCCACCAGATTCGCACCTCGCGCGTCGCCACCGCGCAAGGCAACAAGGCCGACGGGATTTCGGTTTACAATTACCGCATAACAAACAGTGAGGGCGTCTCCCGCAGCACCTTTTTGAATGCGATGAAGTCCCCGAGCATTTACGACTCCAACCCGACACCGGTCTTTGCGGATGTGGTGCAACCGCCGTCCATGTCTTGGAAAACCGCGCCGGCCAAGGGGCATCTCATGGGCTTCATTTATCATGCAGGCAACAGCAACGCACTCGACGGCGCGACAATCGTCTTGAGCGGGCCAGTGAATAGGACTCAGACCAACGACGCCACCGGCTTTTACGGGTTTGTCGATCTCCCACCGGGCACCTACACCCTTACGGCCAGCTTTTCTGGACTGGAAAACAAGGTGCTCACCAACTCCGTGACCGTCGGCACAGTGACGACGCAGGATATTTACCTGCTGGTTCCGTCAGTGCCCACCATCGCCAATCAACCGCTTAACCAGACGGTTGTCGTGGGCGGCAATGCAACATTCAGTGTGACTGCAAACGGTTCCAATCCGCTGGCATACCAGTGGCGATTTAACGGCTCAAACATTTCGGGAGCAACGTCAAGCAGCTACACCCGCACCAGTGTCACGGCTTCGCATGCGGGAAATTATTCGGTGGTGATCACCAATTCGCTGGGGTCAACCACCAGCTCCAATGCCGCACTCTCTGTGGTCACGTCGGACATCGCGCCAGTCCTCACCGTTTATCCGCAGAACCAGACCGTTGTCGCAGGAAACACGGTCACTCTCTCAACGGCAGCGCAAGGGACAACGCCGCTCAATTTCCAATGGCAGCGCAACGGAACCAATATCAGCGGCGCAACCGGGGCAACTCTAACGCTGACCAACGTGCAGACTGCCAATGCGGGAAATTACACGGTCAGCGTCAGCAACAATGCCGGAACCGATGCCAGTCCACCGGTGACTTTGTCGGTGCATTACTCATTGATGGCAACGGCAGGCGCTGGCGGCACGGTGACCAAGAATATTGATTGGCCGTCCTATCCTCCGGGAACATCTGTAACGCTGACAGCCAGTCCCACAGGTTTTTTCAGCGGCTGGTCGGGCAGCCTAACCGGCACAGTCAATCCCCGTGTAATAACGGTAAACAGCAATATTGTCGTTACAGCAAATTTTACCAACGACATCATCATAGACGACACCGCCACAACCCAGGTGGGAACTTGGACGGTCAGTGCAGCCTCGGCGGGGTATTACGGCACAGGCTATCGGTACCGCAGCTCTGGAACGGGCGCTAATTACGTTCAATTCACACCAAACATCCCTGTAGCGGGGAATTACGAGGTTTACACGTGGTACGTTCAGGGCAGCAATCGCACCACCAATGCGCCGCACGTGATCAATTACAACGGAGGCAGCCAGACGGTTTACGTGAACCAGGAAATCAACGGCTCTCAATGGGTCTATCTTGGGACGTTCAATTTCACCGCTGGAACGGCCGGCAACGTGCGAATCACCGATGCGGCAAATGATCCGACACAAAACATCATGGCCGACGCAATCATGTTTTTGCGAGTCGCTCCGCCGGCAACGCCAGCCATCATAACCCAACCCGCCGGACTGACG
>CALJZV010000501.1 GCA_937983475.1 uncultured Verrucomicrobiales bacterium | reverse complement strand
CCAACTGCTCGATCTGTCGCGCCAAACCGACCGCGTGCTGATGATCGGCCATGAACTGCGCTATTCGGCGTTCTTTCAGAAAATTAAAAGCCTGGTGGACGCGGGCGAGATCGGCGCGCCGCGCATGGTCTGGTGCAAGGAATTTCGCGGGCCGTTCCAGAAAAAATCCCAGGACTGGATCCAGGACGAGCGCCGCTCGGGCGGGATGCTGGTGGATAAAAACTGCCATCACTTTGACCTGATGAACTGGTGGGTCGGCGCCAGGCCCAAACGCGTGGCGGCCTTCGGCAGCAACGCCGTCAACCGCGTCCTGGAAGGAAATCACCAGGTCAACGACCATGCCACGGTGAACTTCGAGTATGAAAACGGGGTGATGGGCACGCTCCAGATCTGCCTCTTCGCCCTCGATTTTCCCCATGAGGACTTGGAAATGGGCATCGTCGGCGAGGGCGGCGTGCTACAGACGCGCGTGTCACAGATTGAGATTCACCAGTGGAAACGCGGCACCCAGCAGAAGGAGCCCATTGTTCACAAGGTTCCTGCCAAGTTTGGGGAGGGCTGGGGCAATCACCTGGGCTTCGACGAAATTCACCTGGAATTTGTGAGCTGCATCCGCGAAAAGCGCCAGCCGCTGACGAGCGTGGAAAACTGCATTCACGGCACGCTGCTGGCCGTCGCCGCCGAGGAGGCCATCAGGAAGAAGCAGGTCGTGGAGTTGTAACAGTGCGATCGGCTACGAATGGCAACAATGGGAATAATCATTCAAAGAATTCAATTGGTATAACATTACAACCACGCCATTTTCCGTTGAAATTATGAACATACTGACATGCACTTTTGTGCTTGGTTGTTTACTTCTCGCTACGTCTTCCTGCGATCAAAAAAACAAAAGCTCCAAGGAGGCTGTCTTAATGCCCGCTGCTGAACGGCTTGTTCAAGCCGAGGCACCCTTGGAGGATGTAATTGCGTTACTGGGCCCTCCCTTGATTCAAGCCACGAATAATTCAGGGCAGGTAGTCTTGCACTATATTCTTAGCTCCGGAATGGAGGAGAAGTGGAATGGAACGATTTGTGGAGGGGTTTCAATTTTAATCGAAAACGGGAAAGTAAAGGGCGCAAATCCAATATTAGAATGAATTGAAGGGCCTGTTTACGCACTAAGGCCTCGCCTCGTGCACGATGCGCCCGTCGAGGATGGTGAGCAGCACCTTGGCTTTTTCAATTTCCACAGGGTCAATTTCAAAGATGTTGCGGTCCACCATGACCAGGTCGGCCAGTTTGCCGGGCGTGATCGTGCCCTTGAGGTGCTCGGCGAACTCGGCGTGCGCCGAGCCGACCGTGTAGGCGCGCACGGCCTCTTCAACGGTGATTTTCTGCTCGGGCACCCAGCCATCGGGATGTTTGCCGTCGAGGGTGCGGCGCGTGACGGCAGCGTAAATGGACACCATCGGGTCGAGCGGGGCGACGGTCCAGTCGGTGCCAAAAGCCAGAGGCGCGCCGGCGTCCAAGAGCGAGCGGAAAGGATAAGTGCCCCTTGAGCGCTCCTTGCCGATGCGCTTGTCGCACCAGCGCCCGTCGTCGGCGGCGTGGTAGGGTTGCATGGAGGCGATGACCTTCTGGCTGGCGAACCGGGCGATTTCGTTCGTGCGCAGATGCTGGGCGTGCTCGATGCGGAAGCGCCGGTCGCGTTCTCCGTTCTTCTCGGCAACCTCCTTGAAAATATCCAGCACGCGCATGTTGGCCTCGTCGCCGATGGCGTGAATCATCACGTGCAGTCCCGCTTTGTCCGCGCCCAGGACGCGCTTGAGCATGGCGCCCTCGGGCAGCATCTGGTCGAACAGCAGGCCGCGCGTGTCGGGCATGTCGCTATAGGGCTCAAAAAATAAAGCGGTGGAGGAGCCCAGACTGCCGTCGGCAAACCCCTTGAGGCCACCGATGCGGAGCATGTCGTTGCCGAACGGCGCGCGGATGCCGGTTTCGGCCAGTTTGTCCCAGGACATCACGGAGCGGACGGCGTAAATGCGCGTCTTCAGTTCGCCGCGCTCCAGCAGATGTTGATAAACGCCCACGTCGCTTCCAGCGGACATGTCCTGCACACTGGTGACACCGAGCGAGGCGGCAAAGTCGGTGGCGGCCTTGGCGGCGGCCACTTTTGCCTCGAGACTGTGCGGCGGAACGACCCGATAAATGGCGTCCATGGCCGAATCCTTGAACACGCCGGTCGGTTCACCGGTTTGC
>CALJZV010000500.1 GCA_937983475.1 uncultured Verrucomicrobiales bacterium | reverse complement strand
TAGAACATTTCTCAAAATAAATGTCAGAAAAGGCTTGTACCTATATGCGCCATATAGCATATAGGGACGGTTGAGCAGGCCGCGTGTCAGTTTAAACAAAGAGAACGCTACCGCAGATGAAATCAGGGTAGCGATGCACTGCACGCCAACCAAAAAGGGCTTCATCCGGTTACAGGCGATTTACTATCTTTATCAGGGAAAGCCGTGGGAATTTGCCGCCGAATTGGGAATGGTATCTGAGCGGCAACTTTTGCGTTGGGTGAAGCTGTTTAACGCTCGCGGAATCGATGGGCTGGTGGCTAAGCCTAAATCGGGGCGACGCAGGGTTATCGACAAAGAGCTCTTTGCCGAAAAAATCTTGCCTGTGGTTCGGGAGCCCGTTCAAGCCCAACAGACTCACTGGACCGGGATCAAGTTGCACGGGTGGCTCCAAACCGAACTCAAAATCGAACTGGGTTACAGCACCTTGCTGCGCTATTTACACGAGCACGACTTTCGATTGAAAGTGCCGCGTCCGTGGCCCGAAGGCCAGAATGAAGATCTTCGTCAACAGTTTGTAGAGGAAATCAAAAACCTGTCGGACGATCCCAAGGTGGAACTCTGGTTTGCTGACGAAACAGGGGTGGAAGGCGATCCTCGCCCTCGTCGGCGTTGGGCGCACAAGAGTGATAAAATCAAAGTGCCCTATCATGGAAAGCACCTTCGGCAAAATGTCCTGGGAGCGGTTTGTCCGGCAACCGGACAGATCAGCACGATTATTTTCGACCATTGCGATGGAGAAGTATTTCAGTTGTTTTTAGATGCCCTGGCCTCAGCCGCACCGCAAGACCCTGATAAAAAGCGCTACCTGATTCTGGACAACGCCTCCTGGCACAAAAGCAAAAGTTTGAATTGGCACCACTTTCAACCCAAATACCTGCCGCCTTACTCTCCTGATCTAAATCCAATCGAAAGACTTTGGCTGCGCCTCAAGGCAGACTTCTTCAGTGACTTCATCGCCAAAGAACCAGAACCACTGATCGACCGCATCGTCACGGGCATTCGCCATTTCATGGATAACCCCCAATCCACTGCTCAACTCTGCTCCATAAAAACCAGTTTATGACATATCTTTTGAGAAGTGTTCTATGACACCACAAGCCTTGAAACCTCAAAAGGCAAAGTCCGTGCCGTGCAAAACCTGCACATGGACGTCAATGGGTGGGCCGATGTCGGCTACCATTTCCTCGTTGATAAACTGGGGAACATCTTTGAAGGCCGGCAGGGGTCAATGACCTCGATTCCCCGTGGCGCCCATGATGGCGCGAACAACAGCAGCTTCGGCTTCAGCACGCTGGGCTATTTTCATCCCACGTATGACCAATTTCCGACTCCGGAATTGCGCAATGCGCTTTACGACGTCATTGCCTGGAGAATGCGCTCGGGGTGGTCTCCCTACGGCAGCGGCAGCTATAACGGTGCGACCGTTGGTTTCCTGGACGGCCATCGCGTCGTCAAGGCGACGGCATGCCCCGGTGACCGGTGGTATTTTCCGTATATCACCTCCAATGTCAGCGCCGGTGAATCCCGCAACGACATCAGCGTGCGCCGCGGAGGTTCAGCCCCGGCAGTTCCGGCAGTTCCCAGCGGCCTCAATGCCACTGCCGTCAGCACGACGCAAATCGACCTGTCCTGGAGCGACAATTCCAACAACGAAGATGTGTTTGTCATTTTCCGCAGCCTGACGCCCGGTGGCCCTTACACCGAAGTCGGGGGCACGGCGGCGAACACCACGTTGTATTCCGACAAGGGTTTGACCAGCGGAACGACGTATTATTATGTCGTGCGCGCCAAGAACTCCGGCGGCAGCTCCGCCAATTCCGCCGAAGCCAGCGCGACAGCCACGCCTCCTCCGCCCGGCGGTCCTGAAATCATCATCGACAACGGGGATGCGACCGTTGTGGGTTCCTGGAGCACCGGCACCAGCGCCACGGATAAATACGGCGCGGATTATCGCTTCAAGAGCGCGGGCACTGGATCCGCCTATTTGCAATACACGCCCAATATTTCCACCGCCGGCGATTATCAGATCTATTGCTGGTATCCTCAGGGGGCCAATCGTCCCACCGACGCGCCTTACACCATTACCTACAACGGCGGCACCACGACCGTCAGCGTGAACCAGCAGGCCAACGGCGGCGGATGGAGGCTGCTCGGCACCTTTAACTTCGCCACCGGCACCGCCGGCCATGTTCGTATCACCGACAACTTCACCACTCCCAGCGCGGTGGTCATGGCCGACGCGGTTCGGTTTGTTTCTGTCGCGCCCCCGTCCATCCCCGACGCCCCGAACGGCCTCAATGCAACGCCCGGAAACGCCCAGGTTTCATTGAGCTGGACGGCCTCCTCCGGAGCCACCAGTTACAACGTCAAGCGTTCCACAACCAGTGGCGGCCCTTACACCACGATTGCCAGCCCGACCGGCACCAGCTACACCGACACGTCGGTGGTCAATGGCACCACGTATTATTATGTGGTTTCCGCGGTGAATTCCGCCGGCGAAAGCGCCAATTCCTCACAGGTCAGCGCGACACCGCAAGCGCCGGCCACCATTTTGGTTCACGTCCAGAGCATCACGATGAGCTGGGTGCCATCGGGCTCCAAGTTCAAGTCCCGTGCCGTGGTGCGGGTGGTTGACGCCTCCAATGCCCCTGTCAGTGGTGCGACGGTGACGGGTAACTTCACCGGGTCCATTAACAACTCGGGACTGAGCGGGGTTACCGACGCCAACGGGGACGCCACCATCACTTCGACGTCATCCATCAAGAACGGGACGGTCACGTTCACCGTCACCAACATCACAGGATCGAACATGACCTATGACTCCGCGGCAAACGTGGTGACGTCCGCCACGCATTCCCGGTAATCAAGTCGAATCAGAAACTGAACCAATAGCGCGGAGGGCACTCGCCTTCCGCGCTTTTCTGTTTGCAGGAAATTCGCGAACCAGCTTGGCTTCCGAACGCTCCCCGGATACCACAATGAACTCATGAACACGCTGACTCGCATCATATTTGCCCTTTGCTGTGCCGGGGGAATCCTTGTCATCGGGTTGCCGGCAAAGGCCAAATCACCGGAGAAACTTAATGTCCTGTTTCTCATTGCCGACGATTTGAACAACGACCTGGGATGTTACGGCCATCCTCAGGTGAAGTCGCCCCACATTGATAAACTGGCCCGGCGCGGCGTGAAGTTCGACCGTGCCTACTGCCAGTTTCCGTTGTGCAATCCCAGCCGGGCTTCCTTCATGACTGGTCGCCGTCCAGATGCCACACGCATTCTCGCCAATCCGGGTGTCACGCATACCAAGGGGGCGCACTTCCGCGAAACCATTCCCGACACGGTCACCCTGCCGCAATTGTTCCGGCAAAACGGTTACGTTGTCGCGCGCGTCGGCAAAATGTACCACTACGGCGTCCCGCGCCAAATTGGCGAGGATGGCCTGGACGACCCGCAGTCTTGGGACCTGGTGATTAATCCGCGCGGTCGCGACAAGGACGATGAGTCAATCATCAACACCGTCAGGCCGGACCTCACCGGGCCGGGCCGCTTTGGCATGACCCTGAGCTGGCTTGCCGCCGAGGGAAAAGACGAGGAGCAGACCGACGGCATCGGCGCCACCGAGGCCATCCAGCTTCTGGAAAAATATAAGAACAAACCTTTTTTCCTCGCGGTGGGATTCTTCCGCCCGCACACACCCTTCGTTGCGCCAAAGAAATATTTTGACCTTTACCCGCTTGATAAAATCGCCGTGCCACAGGCTCCCGACCCGCGCACCAACCAGCCCGCAGCCGCCTACCTGTCGGCCAAGGAGGAGGAGCTGGCGATGAGCGACCGCACCCGCAAGGAGGTGATCCAGTCCTATTACGCCTCGACGACGTTTATGGACGCGCAGGTGGGCCGCGTCGTGGACGCGCTGGACCGGCTCGGGCTGGCGGACAAGACCGTCATCGTCTTCACCAGCGATCATGGCTTTCACATGGGCGAGCACGGTTTGTGGCAGAAGTTGTCACTGTTTGAAAATTCATCGCGCGTGCCGCTGATCATCGTGCCGCCGAAGGCAAAGCAAAATGGCAAGTCCTCTCCGCGCACCGTGGAATTGATTGATCTTTATCCCACGCTAACCGACCTGTGCGGACTGCCCGCTCCGGGCTATCTGGATGGCGTCAGCCTGAAACCGCTTTTGGAAAACCCGAGGGCAACCTGGAAGCGCCCGGCCTACACGCAACTGCTGCGAAAGGATTTTCACGGACATTCCGTTCGCACCGAGCGATGGCGTTACACCGAATGGGACAACGGCAAACAGGGCGTGGAACTTTACGACGAGGAGAAGGATCCTTATGAGAAAATGAACCTGTCCGGAAACCCCAAATACGCCGGTGTCGTTGAGGAAATGAAGGCGCTTCTTGAGCGGAATTGGCCCAATCGCCAGTCGGTGCCGGTCCCGCCGGCGGCGAAGAAAAAGAAAAGCTGAATGACCTGCGCTCCGGCCTGTTGAAAATCGCAGTTCAGACTTTTTGAAAAGTTGCCGCTGTGGTTTGCTTTTCTCGAACCATGGCAAACGACAATCCCAGTTCGAGCGCTTCCATGTCATTTTTCCAACGCCGTGAATGGACTTGGCTGATTCTGGCGCTGGTCCTGTTGCTGGCCGGCGGCATCCGGTTTCGCCTGCTGGAAACGCCGCTGGAGCGCGACGAGGGCGAGTATGCCTACGCAGGCCAGTTGATCCTACAGGGCATCCCGCCATACGAGTTGGCCTACAACATGAAGCTGCCCGGCACCTACGCGGCGTACGCGGCCATCCTGTGGCTGTTTGACGAGAGCGCCGAGGGAATTCATCTGGGGTTGTTGATGCTCAACGCAGCCACGATCCTGCTGGTTTATTTTCTTGGAAGGCGGCTTTTCGACAACACGGTCGGATTGTTCGCGGCGGCGAGCTTCGCGTTGTTGTCCGTGTCGCCCGCGACACTGGGCTCAGCGGCCCATGCCAATCACTTTGTCATTTTCTTCGCGCTCTGCGGATTGCTGCTGCTGTTCCGGGCGCTGGACACGCGCAAAAAGCGGCTTCATTTCGCCACGGGATTGCTGATGGGCCTGGCGTTCCTGATGAAACAACAGGGCCTGTTCTTCGGCCTGTTTGTGGGTGCGCTGCTGCTGCTCCGGGCGTTGCGCGCCGCGCCTGTGGATCGGCGCCTTCGCTGGGCGGCCGTGATGTACTACTCTGCCGGAGCCGTTCTACCATTTCTGGTCACTTGCGGACTGCTTTGGGCCGCGGGTGTTTTTGATCGCTTCTGGTTCTGGACCTTCACCTACGCCTCGAAATACGCGACCTCTGTGCCTTTGGAATTCGGCGTTAAGCAGTTTGAGCAATTCCTCCAAAGGCTGCCCACCACGGCCGCATTATGGGTGATGGGGCTGGCGGGTCTCGCGGTGCTGTGGCTGGACGAATCCACGCGCGGCAAACGGGCGTTCACGGCCGGCTTTGTGCTGTTTTCATTCCTGGCCACGGCAGTGGGGCTTTATTTCCGTCCCCATTATTTCTTGCTGCTGTTGCCCGCGTGGACCGTGCTGATCGGCCTGACGCTGCGGTATGCGACCCGGTGCCTGACGCGATCGGGAATTCCGCGCCCGGTGCAGTTTCTTCCAACGGCGCTCTTTGCCGGAGCCTGCGCCTACGGTCTGTTTGATGACCGCCACATTTACTTTCAACTGCCGCCTCCGGCGGTGAACCGCGCCCTGTATGGGCCCAATCCCTTTGTTGAATCAGTTCCCATGTCGCGCTACATCCGCGAGAACTCCAAGCCCGGCGCTCGCGTCGCCGTGTTCGGGTCGGAACCGCAGATTTATTTCTACAGCGGGCGCCATTCGGCCACCGGTTACATCTACACCTATCCATTGATGGAAGTGCATCCGTTTGCGAAGGAGATGCAGCAGGAGATGATCCGGGAAATTGAAAACAATGATCCCGAGTTCATCGTCGTGGTGAAGTTTCCCTTTTCGTGGGCCGCCCGGCCCGAATCCACCTGGGACATTTTCAACTGGTTCGCTACCTTCCGCAAAGACCATTACGAACTGGTGGGCGTGATGAACCTGCTGGATTCGGGCGAAACAGCCACCTTCTGGGGCGAAGAAGCCCGCCAATACGCGCCGCAGTCCGATTACAACCTCTTTTTGCTGCAACGCAAAGACACGCTCGTCGCCGCCGATGGCTAAACAAAATCCAATCCGTTCTCCGGAGAATCGCTTGCGGACGCCCGCCTTGGCGATGGTCATGCTCGCCGCTGTGCTCGCGCTCTACTGGCCGGTGACGAAACACGACTTTGTCGGCTACGACGACCCGGTGTACGTGGTGGAAAACGAAATGGTGCAAAAGGGCCTGACGGGCGAAGGCATCGCCTGGGCGTTCACGGGCCGCCACGCCTCCAACTGGCACCCGATGACCTGGCTTTCGCACATGCTCGATTGCCAGTGGTTCGGGATGAAACCCGGCGGGCACCATTTCATGAGCGTCCTGCTGCACGGCTGCAACGCGGCGCTTTTGTTGTTGTTGCTGCGGCGAATGACCGGCTCCCTGTGGCGCGCCGCGCTGGTCGCGGGCTTGTTTGCGATTCATCCGGTCCATGTGGAATCGGTGGCTTGGGTGTCCGAACGCAAGGATGTTTTAAGCCTGTTTTTCGGACTGCTGACCCTGCACGCCTACGCGCGGCACACGGCGCTCAACCCTCCACTCTCAACCCTTAACTCTCCCTGGTATTGGGCCGCGTTTATTTTCTTTGCGCTCGCGCTGATGGCCAAGCCGATGATGGTGACGTTGCCGCTGCTGATGCTGCTTTTGGATTTCTGGCCGCTGAAGCGAATTTCAAATTTTCAATATGAAATGCGAAATGGCCAACCGCTCGACGGAAGTTCTGAGAAAATAAAACCACGCCTTGCCTGGAAACCATGCTGGCCGCTGCTGGTTGAAAAAGGGCCGTTCATTCTGCTCACCATCGGCTCATGCGTCATGACGATCTGGGCGCAGCAAAACGCCATTCGCTCGCTGGAAACCATTCCTTTCACGGCACGGCTGTCCAACGCGCTGGTCTCCTGCGTGCGCTACATCGCCAATGTCGCTTGGCCCACGGATTTGGCGGTGCTTTATCCACATCCGGGCCACTGGCCGCTGTGGCAGGTCGCCGGCGCGACGCTGCTGCTGCTGGGCGTCACGGTTTTATTTTTCTATAAGGCAATTAAACGCCCTCATCTTCTGGTGGGCTGGCTGTGGTTTTTGATCGCGCTGGTGCCGGTCATCGGTGTCGTGCAGGTCGGCGCGCAGGCCATGGCCGACCGCTACATGTACCTGCCGGCAATCGGCCTCTACATCCTGGTCGCGTGGAGCCTGTCTGCGGTCCGTCATCCCGCCGCGCGAGCCGCGACCGGACTGCTCATCGCGGCGGTGTTTGTTTCCCTGGCGGCAGCCACGCGGATGCAACTGCGCCATTGGCAGGACAGCATCACGCTGTTCTCGCGCGCGGTCGCGGTGACGCAGGACAATTTCATTGCGCGGTTGAACCTCGCAATGGCCTACACCCGAAACGGGCGCTTCGATGACGCCGCGCAGCAATACCGCTCGATGCTAGCCATGGATCCCGCTTCTGTTCCTGCGAATGAGCGTCTGGCACAGGTGCTGGAAAAAATGGGCCGCGACGAGGAGGCGGTCCAGCATTACGCGACCGTGCTCGAACTTGATCCCGGGCAGGCGATGGCCCGGAACAATCTCGGCAACATCCTTGCGCGCCACGGGCGCATTGCCGACGCGCGCCAGCTTTTTGAAGAGGGGCTGAAACTGAATCCAACTGACGCGCAGCTGCATTACAACCTGGCCGTGTTGATGGCTGAACAAAAGAACCTGGACGGCGCCGTGACGCATTATCTGGAGGCAATCCGGCTGAATCCAGAATATGCCGACGCGCATAACAATCTGGCGGCAACATTGGCCGAGCGGGGGGATTTTCGACAGGCTGAGACGCATCTGCGCGAAGCGGTCCGGCTGCGCCCGGAGGACGCCGAGGCGCACTACAACCTGGGGCACATTTTGTTGAGGCTGGGGAAACCTGAGGAGGCCGCCCGCCATCGCGCCCGGGCGCTGGAGATCAATCCGGATTTGCTGCGCGGGAAAAATTAAGGCCGACCAATCACACCACCACCGCGCGGTTGGCCGGAACCGACAGGCGCCAATTCCTGCCTGAGCGGGTCAGCGTCACCGGGCTGCCGAAAGCCTGGGACAGACTTTTTGAAGTCAGCACTGTTTTCAACGGACCTGATGTCAGCGTTCTTCCCTCGCGCAGGATCAATCCGTGGGTGAAGACCGGTTTTATTTCCTCCACATGATGGGTCACCAGCACCAGCGTCGGCGCGTTGGGTTTACGACCCAACCGGTCCACGAACTGGAGGAAATGCTCGCGCGCCACGGGATCCAGCCCGGCGCAGGGCTCGTCCAGTATCAGCAGAGCGGGCCGGGCAATGAGCGCGCGGCCAATGAGAATGCGTTGCCGTTCGCCCTGGGACAGCACGCTCCATGGGCGCTCGGCGAGGTGGTCGCATTCAATTTGCCGCAGGATTCTGAGCGCGGCGGCGCGGTCGGCGCGATTGGGTTCGCCCCAGAAATCAATGATGGCGTATCTGCCGCTGGCCACCGTGTCGAGCGCGGGCTCGGTCTCGGCCA
>CALJZV010000499.1 GCA_937983475.1 uncultured Verrucomicrobiales bacterium | reverse complement strand
GCCATGAAGCCGGAAATCGCCGCCGCGCAGGCCGCCGGCGATTGGGCCAAAGCCGAGGAACTGCAACAGCAATGGGTCCACGAGCGCAAGAAGCTTCAAGCTGACCTTGAGGACAAAAAGGATCAAATCCGCCGGAGTTGACCGGTATGTTGCAGAAAATTAAAAAAGCCCGGTCCAGGCAATCCGGCGGCCAGTTTGCCATCGTCGCCTCGCGCTGCAACGCTCGATACGGCGATGCGATGCTGCGCGCGGCCAAGGCCGAGTTGCAACGCTCCGGCGCGGCGCGCGTTCAGGTGATTCGGGTGCCAGGCGCGTATGAAATACCTGTTGTCGCCGCCAGACTGGCAGCCCAGAAAGATCCAGCCTGGTCTGCAATCCTTTGTTTGGGGGTGATCCTGCGCGGGGCCACCACCCATGCACAGCACATTGGCGAGGCCGTCAGTCAGGCTTTGGCCCAGATTCAGGTGCTGCATCAGATTCCGGTGATTCATGAGGTGTTGCTTCTGGAAAATGAGCAGCAAGCCCGGGAGCGATGCCTGAGCCAGGATCACAATCGCGGCGTTGAAGCGGCGCGGACAGCATTGGAAATGGCTCGGGTGATGCGTCAATTGGAGCGCAAGCCCCTATAATGCCCTGCTGAATACCTCAATCAATCAGCCGTCCAAACAGTGGAAATTAGGCTTTGTGAAAAGTTTCACAAAGACTTGCAGTTAATTAAAAACGAATGATAAGTTCCCCTTGTAACAGTTTATACTGATTCTGACTGATATCTTATGAAGAAGAAAACCTGGATCCTCGCAACATTGACAGTGGCCGCCTCCCTCCAACTGGGCATGGCCGCTGACATCACCGGCAAAGTCACCTTGAAGGGCACGCCGCCGCCCGAAAAGCCGATTGACGCCCTCAAGAACGACCCCAACTGCGGCAAACTGGTCAAGGACAAGGAAGTGCCCAAAACCCGTTTTTATCTGGTGGGTGACAAAGGACAGCTGGCGGATGTGATTGTCTCCATCAAAGGCATTCCAGGCAAATCCACTGGAGCTCAAGCCAAACCGCATTTGCTGGACCAAGTCAATTGCGAATATGTTCCCTATGTGAGCGCGGTGCAGACCGACCAGAAAATTTTGGTTCGAAATTCCGACCCGGTTTTTCACAATGTCCATCCGACGCCCAAGGTTCAGGGCAATAACGAGGCGAACAAGGCTCAGATGCCCAAGGCACCCGATTTGGAGTTCACCTTCACCAAGCCCGAGGAGCTCCTTCGTTTCAAGTGCGACGTGCATCCTTGGATGTTTGCCTACGTGAGCGTGTTTGATCATCCCTATTTCTCGGTGACCGGCACCGATGGCACCTTCACCATTCAGAATGTGCCTCCGGGCAAATACACCTTGGAATTCAATCACCGCAAAGCCGGCGTGGTGACCAAGGAGATTGAAGTCAAAGACTCCAACGTCACGGTGGACGCCGAGTTGGAAGTCAAATAATTGCAGTTTTCGGTTAAAATCCGCTGCGCCGTCCTGGCGCAGCGGATTTGATTCATAGAAGTTCGTGCCCGCCCCTTCATACAATCCTCGGCTTTTTTGGTTTGCCGTTCTCACAGCGGTTTCGACCCTTTTTTTGATTTGTGTCGGCGGGATGGTCACCAGTCACGGTGTGGGCATGGCGGTGCCCGATTGGCCCAACACCTATGGATACAACATGTTCTTTTTTCCCGTGTCCAAGTGGGTGGGAGGCGTGTTCTATGAGCACAGCCTTGGTGCGGTCGGGTCCGCGGTCGTATTGCGTGTGTTGATTTTGGCGTCGAGGCCGCACGTCCCGAAATCCAGGCGATGGCTCAAGTCGGGAGGGTTGATATTGCTCGTGGCAGGTGCATTGGTTTGCGCTCTGGCGCGGGCCAAATGGCAGGATGGCTTGTTTTTGTTGCTGGTGGGAGCCGTGGCGTTTCCGGCGAGTTTCATTTGGCCCAAAAGCGAACCCGCGCCCAAGTGGATGCGGCGAATGGGCATCATCGCATTGGTCGCCGTGATTTTTCAGGGAGTTCTAGGAGGGCTTCGGGTGACGATGTTCAAGGATGAACTGGGTATATTTCACGGCACACTCGCACAGTTGTTTTTCTTGTTTATTTGTCTGATGGCCCTGTTCCTCAGTCGATGGTGGCAAACATTGCCCCAAGGCGCAGTGACCGACCGGGTCGGCTTGCGCTGGTTTTATTTCGCAGCAACGGGGCTGATTTTTCTGCAATTGATTCTGGGCGCGACCATGCGGCATCAGCATGCGGGTCTGGCCATTTCGGACTTTCCGTTGGCTTATGGGGAATTATGGCCGGACATGAGTTCCGAGGCGGTGGCAAAATATAACCAGAACCGCGTGGAAACCACCGCGTATTACGAGATCACCGCGTTTCAGATTGGCCTGCAAATGGCGCATCGCATTCTGGCGGCATTGATTTTCGTGGCTGTGTTGGTGTGTGTCTGGTTGACGCGGCGCGAATTGGGCTGGCAGAATCCGCTGTCCAAACTCACAACCCTTTGGATGACATTGATAGTGACGCAGGTTTTTCTTGGAGCCGTGACGATTTGGACCAACAAATCGGCGGACATCGCCACGGCCCATGTGGCAGTGGGAGCATTGAGTCTCATGACCGGCGGACTGATAACCACGCTTTCACTTCGCAGGTTGTGTAACGCGTCCAAAACTTACTCGCTACAGGCTGCCGCTTTCGCGCAACCGTCGGCCTCGAAATGACATCATGAAAAACGTCGCCGTCGAAACTGTCCCTGCCGACTCTGTTGCGGAAAAATCCTGGTTTTCGGTGTTTTCAGAGCTTATCAAGGCGCGGCTTACCTTTCTGGTGTTGTTGACGACATTGGTAGGGCTGTATCTGGGCATGCGTGGACCGATGAACTGGTGGTTGATGCTGCACACGCTTTTGGGCACAGCGCTTTTGGCAAGTGGCGCCTCGGCCCTGAATCAATTGCTGGAACGCGAGCACGATGCACGCATGCGGCGCACGGAGGATCGCCCTTTGCCGTCAGGCCGGCTTCAGCCGCATGTGGTTTTGATTTTTGGCACAGTTTGCAGCGTCATTGGTCTGATTTACCTGGCTTTCGCGGTCAATTTGACAACCAGTTTTCTCGGCGCGTTGACCCTGGGCAGCTATGTGTTTGTTTACACGCCGCTGAAGCGAGTCACCTCCCTGAACACGGCTGTCGGCGCGGTTCCCGGCGCATTGCCTCCCCTGATGGGGTGGGTGGCGGCCCGCGGGGACATTTCCGCGGAGGGATGGACGCTGTTTGCCATTTTATTTTTCTGGCAGTTGCCGCATTTCTTGGCCATTGCCTGGATTTACCGGGAGGAATATGCCAAGGCGGGATTTGTCATGCTCCCGGTGGTGGATCCGGAGGGGCTTCGCACCAGTCGGCAGGCGGTCAGCCACACGCTGGGGTTGTTGCCTGTGAGCCTGTGCCCATTCCTGTTTGGGCTGGTCGGCCCGGTTTATTTTGTCGGCGCGACGCTTCTTGGTTTGGCGTTTCTTGTGTTTGCCATTCGGTTTTCCCAAAGCCTGAATGCGGCACGAGCACGTCACTTGTTTTATGCGTCGATAATTTATTTGCCGATATTATTAGGATTAATGGTGTTTGATAAAATACGAACTTAACTAAGAAAAAATTATTCTGCCGTTGACACTCAATGCGGCGCGCCGTTTACTTGCGCGCCGAAAATTGACCAAAGTCAACGGCGAACCAAGACCATGCAGCCAAAGACTCACGACACAAAGCATCATCCGGCGCATGAAGCCCACCATGAGCCGGGCTTCTGGAGCAAATATGTCTTCTCGACCGACCACAAGGTGATCGGCGTGCAATACGGCGTGACGGCCCTGTTTTTCCTGCTTTTTGGCTACGGCCTGATGGCGCTGATGCGCTGGCAGATCGCTTATCCTAACCAGCCCATTCCTGTGTTTGGCGGACTTTTGCAAGGCGTGCTCGGTGATGCGGCCAGCGGTGGGGTGATGTCAGCGGACCTGTATAACGCCTTCGGCGCGATGCACGGAACGATCATGGTGTTTTTGGCGATTGTGCCGTTGGCGTTTGGCGCTTTCGGCAATCTGATTGTGCCGCTGCAAATTGGCGCGCCAGATATGACCTTCCCGCGCATTAACATGGTTAGCTACCAATGCTATGTCGTGGGAGGCGTCATCATGTTGGTGAGTTTCATCGTGCCGGGCGGCGCGGCCCAGGCGGGCTGGACCTCCTACTCGCCCTTGGCGACCATTATACCCACAAATGGCCAGACCTATTGGCTGGTCGGCATGATTTTTCTGATTACCTCATCCCTGCTGGGCGCTGTAAACTTTTTGGCGACCATTATCCAGTTGCGCGCGCCGGGCATGAATTGGATGCGGTTGCCGTTTTTCGTGTGGGCGCAGTTTGTGACCGGATTTCTGTTGTTGCTGGCGTTTCCGCCCTTGGAAGCCGCTGGCGTCATGCAATTGATGGACAAGGTATTGGGTACCAGCTTCTTCTTGCCGACCGGGCTGGCTGTCAGCGGTGAGTTTGCCAATATCAGCGGCGGCGGTAGTCCTTTGCTCTGGCAGCATCTGTTCTGGTTCTTGGGGCATCCAGAGGTGTACGTCCTGATTCTGCCCGCGATGGGCATCGTGTGCGAAGTCATTGCCAACAACACGCGGAAGCCAATCTGGGGTTATAAATCTTTGGTATATTCCTCGCTGTTAATCGGATTCCTCTCGTTCATCGTTTGGGCTCATCACATGTATCTGACGGGCATGGGCACCAAGATCAGCACGTTCTTCCAGACCACCACGATGATCATTTCGATCCCGTCGGTGATTATTCTGACCTGCTTTTTCATTTCACTGTGGGGCGGGTCTATTCGATTCAACACCCCGATGCTCTTTGCATTGGCCTTTCGGCCAATGTTTGGCATTGGCGGTTTGACGGGGTTGCCGCTGGGATTCAACGCCAGCGACATCCTCTTGCATGACACCTATTACGTCATCGCGCACTTCCATTACGTGGTCGCGCCGGGAACGATTTTCGCCCTGTTTGCGGGCATCTACTATTGGTATCCCAAGGTGACCGGGCGCATGATGAACGAAGCTCTGGGCAAAATTCACTTTTGGTTCTCGTTGATTTTCATGAACCTGGTGTTCGCGCCGATGTTTGTTCAGGGCATGGCTGGCATGCTGCGCCGCATGTCGGACGGCGGCGCGCAGTATTCCTCGGCGGTCATCGGTGCGGACGCCATCGGCGGCCTCAGTGACGCGATCATGAAGATGAATATCAATGTCTCGGCCGCCGCTTGGTTGTTGGGCCTGGCTCAGATCCCCTTCATCATCAACTTTTTCTGGAGCATCAAGGGCGGCAAGAAGGTGACTTCCGACAATCCGTGGGATGCGACTACTCTGGAGTGGCAGACCCCGACGCCGCCGCCGCACGGCAACTTCACCAAGGAACCCGAAGTGCATCGTGGCCCGTATGAATACAGTGTTCCCGGGCACGAGAAGGATTTCACACCGCAAACCGAGAAGTAATCATGGAAATTCCCTACGTTTCAAAAAACCGTCCGGATACCGGGCTTTATAACGCCAAGCTGGGCATATGGCTTTTTTTGGCATCGGAAGTCATGCTCTTCGGCGCGTTGTTCTCCGCGTATATTTTGCTGCGGGTCGGCGCCGATTCTGGGACTTGGCCGCATGGTTTGCTGAGCGTGCCTTTGGGCACCATCAATACATTGGTGCTGATTGGTTCCAGCGTGACGGTGGTTCTGTCCTGGGCGGCATTGAAGATGAATCAATTTGGCCGTTACAAATTTTATCAGGCAATTACCATTCTCTGCGCCTTGATCTTCATGGGAATTAAAACGGTGGAATACCGTTCCAAGTTCACCCATTACACAGTGCAACTTCAGGACGGCACCAAGATGGACGGGCACATTGACGGCAGCCCGATGTTTTTAAACCTCTCCAAATTGCAGGCGAAAAACGTCGAGGAAATCAAGTTTCACCCGGACGCGCCCAAGGGAGAAAAAAACGCGGCCCATCCCGAGCCGCAAGTCATCAAGACTGCGGACATCAAGTCGCTGCAATCCTGGGGGCCGTGGCACAGCACGTATCTGGCGATTTATTTCACGCTCACTGGCTTGCACGCACTGCACGTGCTGGGGGGCGCGTTTGTCATATTCATGATCTGGGGACCGCTGTCGGGCATGTGGAAAACCGATCCAACGCGTTACACCAACCGGGTGGAAGTTTCCGGCCTGTTCTGGCATTTTGTGGATCTGGTTTGGATCTTTCTGTTTCCAGTCCTCTACCTGTTATAATTGATTTATGAGTGAACACGACGCACACGACGTACAAAAGGCAGTCAAAAAATACCTGATGATTTTTGGCGCCCTGATTGTGGGCACCATCATTACAGTTGCTGTATCATTCGTTCATTTTGGCAGCGCCGCGGGCAACATCGCTGTCGCCTTGTTCATCGCCTCCATCAAGGCGTTCTTGGTGGCAGGCTGGTTCATGCACCTGATATCCGAGCGCAAGATGATTTATGGCATTCTTTTGGCCACGGTATTTTTCTTTGCCGGCCTGATGTATCTGACCATCTGGTCCATGGAGCCCACAAGCCTGATTCACATCAAACAGAATGTCCCTTAAGGCACTCCATATCATCTTTGTCACTTGCTCAACCCTGCTGGCTTTTGGGTTTGGGGCATGGTCATTTCATGCGTACAGCCACAGTCGGGCCGTTTTGGATTTAGTGATGGGAATCGTCGCGTTGGTGGTCGGTTTGGGGATGATTGTCTACGGGCGCTATTTTTTAAAGAAGCTTAAAAACATCAGCTATCTCTAATTCAAATGAACCGTATTCGATACATTTTTTGGGTGTTGGCTGCCTTTATGGTGATGCAGCCGCAGGCGATGCAGGCTTGCGCCACGTGTTTTGGTAAAACGGATTCACGATTGGCCGTCGGGATGAACTGGGGCATTGTCACTTTGCTTGGGGTGGTGGGGTTTGTGCTGGCCTTGATTTCGGCCTTTTTCATTTATTTGATCAAACGTTCTGCAACCATGTCGGCGTCAATGGCGCCTGAAACAACCAAAAAGGTTTAGTGATGGAAAAACTTCTTGGAATTCCAGTTCTCGCATCCGAACACGGCCAACGTGTGGACGATCTGATTGTTTACGTTCATTGGCTGATGGCCGCTTTGTTTGTCGGATGGCTGCTTTATTTCATTTACGTCCTGATTCGGTTTCGTAAGTCTCGCAGCCCAAAAGCCGACTATACCGGAGCCAAATCGCACGCCTCCACGTACATCGAGGGTGCTGTGGCATTGGTTGAAGGCGTTTTGCTCATCGGCATTGCCGTGCCGGTCTGGGCTAAACTGGCGGACAAGTTCCCCAGTGAAAAAGAGGCCGTTGTGGTCAAAGTATCCGCGCAGCAATTTGCATGGAACTTTCGCTACCCGGGCCCGGATGGTGTGTTTGGCCGGCAGGACATTAAGCTGGTTTCATCCGAAAACCCCTTTGGCATTGATCCGGAGGATCCGGCTGGAAAAGATGATTTTCAGACGCTTAACGAAATGCGCGTTCCCTTGGACAAGCCGGTCATCGTGCATATCACCTCCAAGGATGTCATTCATTCCTTCAAAATCATCGCCTTGCGGGTTACTCAGGACGCGATTCCGGGGTTGATGATCCCGACCCATTTCAAGGTAAAGCAAGGAGGGCGCTATCAGATCAATTGCGCTCAGCTTTGCGGCAACGGCCACGCCAGCATGGCGGGCGGTTTCCTTATTGCTGAAAGTCAGGAAAAATACGACGAATGGATTGCCTCCAAGGCAGGTGGAGACAGCGCAACCAGCTTTGAATAACCTTTTGCAAGCAACTCAACCGCCGCTTTTTCGGCCTCTATCCAGATGACGAAAAACACTTCGGCGAGAATTGAGCGCCTGGTGTTGTGGGGGGTGGCATTGATATTGGCCGTTATTTCGGCGGCTTTTATTTACTCCAAAGCAGGGCCGGGCTCTCCTCCGCTGCCTGTCTTAAAAACCATTGCTCCATTTCAACTCACAGATCAAAAAGGCAATCCTTTTTCCCTCAATGATCTACGCGGAAGGGTCTGGGTTGGCAGCATCATTTTCACCCGTTGCCCGGGGCCCTGCGCTCGCATGACCCAGCAATACGCCCGCCTGCAAGCCGATTTGCCATCCGACGGGCGCGTCATGTTGGCCTCGCTCACTGCCGATCCAGAGTATGACACGCCAGAAGTGCTATTGCGTTTCGGTGATCGTTTCGGCGCTGAGTATGGGCGCTGGCGATTTTTGACAGGTTCCAAAACGGAACTTTACTCGCTGGCCATGAACGGATTGATGCTGGCCTTGCAGGAGACCGAACCGGAAAAGCGCGTCATTGACGAGGACATGTTCATTCACAGCGAACTGTTCGTGCTGGTGGACAAAAATGGGAATGCGCGCGCGGCTTATGATAGTTCAGAGCCGGACACACACGCGAAAGTCCTGGCCGGGGTGAAACAATTACTCAAGGAGCGTTGAAATATGACCCTGTCTGACTTGCCTGCCATCAATGCCAGCCTGAACGGATTGAGCGCCAGTCTGCTTGCCGCAGGGTTTTATTTCATCCGCCGGAAACAAATTGTGGCGCATCGCAACTGCATGGTTGCCGCCTTTGTGACATCCATCGTATTTCTGGGGTTTTACC